>JAAGZR010000615.1 GCA_024206155.1 Aliivibrio sp. | reverse complement strand
GTGTTCCATTGAAAAAGATTTTGATGTGTCCCAAGCACTGAAGCACCTATAAGTTGGTGTAACCGTTGTGCCAGTACCCAACGTGATGTGTATGTTTATATTCAGCGTTTGCTTTCACCTTCCGATTATGTAAACACCATATGTTGGGAAACTCTTCACAACTCAACCCCTCTTTCGCGGCAGGGGAGGGTGGGGGAGCCTTGCAGTTCTCGTATTTGGATCGATAATACGAGGCTCTTCCCTTAAACTAACAATCTAACACTCTTTTCCTTCAGTTAAGTCAATTACATCTCTCATGATTCACCTACTATAGGTTCACTAGCCTTTATGTCACTTTAGTGCCAAAGTTACTGATGTGGGCTAGCTGGAAAAACTTAAATATTCAAACGTAATTTTGAATTATAAGTTTAAATATCATTTCGTATTTGTAAAAGTTTTTGGTTTGAATATTCTATAGTTCTATTCTTACGAGGTCCACAAATACGGTCCGCAAGATACGCATAGGTTTTCACCCAATGTCTCGATCATAGAGGGGTTCTGAGGTAGAGAGAGTCCTGGCTACTATGCGTCTTCTATATTCTGCTTCTGCCCTATTTTTCGTACTCGTGGCTTCAGCTTACGGGTCGAAAGTAAGTGCCGAGAATAATAAGAGAATGGGAGGCGTCTTTCGGGAGAATCAACCCATCCCAATCCATTTGTACACGTTAGGGCCGTAGCTGTTGAATATGCTATAGTGATGTTGGTATTACTGGTTGTACAGCATGGCTCTTGGCGATTGTTGTTTTTCAGTTGCTGAGTTATGGCTTTCTTTCTGGAAAAAAAAATTAGTGGAAAAGCTGGGCTGTATTTCTTTTCATTGGTCTATTCCTTAGAGCCCGTATATATAATTGTCCCCCGACGAATTTGAGGAAGCCACTTTAGTAGTCGTGTCTGAGTTTGAGTTAACCACCTCTGTTTCTCCCTCTCTTCCTTTTGTTTTTTACCAAGGTTATTGAGTTGACGGATGCTAATTTCGATTCCGAGACAAATAATGGGGGGAGTTGGTTCGTGAAGTTCTACGCCCCTTGGTGTGGCCACTGCAAGAATCTTGCACCCACTTGGGAAGAACTGGCCGCAGATTTGGCATCTGATTCAGATCATCATGTTGCCCATATCGACTGCACCGAAAACAAGGAAACTTGCAATAAGTTCGGTGTAAGGGGATATCCGGTAAGGCACATATCTTGTAGTGTGCCGTGACGTTTGACATGGTGCTAATTTTCTGTCCCATTATTATATCAATTAGACATTGAAGTTGATCAATAATGGTAAAGTCAGTGAGTACGAAGGCGCGCGCACTAAGGAATTAATGATGGCGTTCGTGATAGGTACTGGTAGTGAACCCGATTTTGGCGGAGAGATGTAGTATGGCGTAGTGTTTGTGACAATTCACTACGTTTGGAATTTGTGCTTTTTTCTACTGCAGAATAGTTGAATGTGTTTTTAATTCATTGAGTGATTATTTATTCTTTTCCGTTTTTACATTTTTTTTTGGTTCTTTTCACGTGCCTACGTATGAATGTAGTGCTTTATGTGCTGGCGAGATGTCTTGTGTTATCGGTATTAAGGCCCTTAATACGAGACTCTTCAAACTACCATCACACATGAGACGAGTGCAGTGTAGCACTTAAAACAAGTTGTCTTATTCACGGAATTACAATCCGTACTTAGGAAATTCGAAGAGTGAATTATATTCTCCAAAGGTCAAACCCAACCACGTAAGCTGTTACTGTCTCACAATACAGCCAAATGGGCATTCAATATATATTCTCAACGTCCTGTGCAATCAATACCTGCTTAAGTAGCATTCCTGCCCTTAACACTCGGACGTTGTTCCATTGAAAAAGATTTTGATGTGTCCCAAGCACTGAAGCACCTATAAGTTAGTGTAACCGTTGTGCCAGTACCCAACGTGATGTGTATGTATATATTCAGCGTTTGCTTTCACCTTCCGATTATGTAAACACCATATGCTGGGAAACCCTTCTCAACTCACCCCCTCTTTCGTGGCAGGGGGGGGGAGCCTTGCGGTTCTCGTATTTGGATCGATAATTCGAGGCTCTTCTCTTACCCGCCAACCACTACAAAAATGATGAGTGATGCAGTTACCAGTCAATCAGTGCTATTCACTATGTTACTATCCTACCTTAGGTCTATGAAGAGTAATTTCATAAGGGCTATGCTCTCAAAACAGCAGTTACTCTATACCAGCGGTTCGATCTCCTCGTACTGCGAGGAACATGTTGTGCAGTTCTGTGAGTACACACATGCGGCTTGCTTGTTGCAGCATCCGAGTTATTCAATACAACCTTGTGTTGAGCCACCCTGTAGACCAACGTTTAGATGGTTCATTATCATGAAATGGTGAGTCTCAGTTTGATGACATGGTGTGACGTAGCATGACGCGTCAGTTACACCACAGGGGCTGCAACTGGCAGACAAGATTGCATTGCAACTATTCATTCCTGGTCCTGACACCTATCTCCCCATAGGGGGTAAGCACCACTCTTCATAGAATCTAAAGTAGAACAGTAATATATTGAATAACACTAGTTGTGTGACTACTGCATTGATCCGTATTCGTGTGGTGGTTCACGGCAGGAAGAGTCCCGTATTCGCGATCTAAATACGGAAGCCGTAACACCTTGTGCACCTTCTCCCCTATACCTACGGAAGGCGTATGCTAGGTTTCATTCTCCTATGCCAACAGGACCCTCTGGTATAGGTTCGCTATCGCAATGTTGCCGTGATGTACTCACAACAATTAATGAAATAAAGGTTGGCGGAGCAATCTCCCACCTCCCCAATGACGAGTCATGTATATGCTGAGTGATGGTATTTTCCAAACGGGTGTTCTCGACCTGCAGCAAACGGTGGTATCCCACTCGACACTAGCCACTATAGAAATGATGGGTGATGTAATGGCAAATCAATTAGTGTTTTTCACCATTTTGCTATCTGTTCTTAGTGTTACGGAATAGGTACCATCCGGCGCGCCATCTACACTATGATTCATCGTTTTGTGGACCTATAACAGCCGAAATCGGAATTATTTCGCGTGGTTATGAAGTACTCAGAAATCCATTCACATAGGTTATGTGGCACTCAGAAATCTATTTACATTCGTTATGAAGTACTGAGATTTCCATTTCTAACTTTTAGAAATGGAAATCCGTTGAAATGGGCTTTTTACTCTTCTATTGTCCAAGTATAGGACAGGGATATAAGGAATACATCAAGTGCACAATTAACTATTGTATAGAGAACCTTTTGAAGAACCCGGCGCAGTGGTTGACGGTGGGGAAGAGTCGCGTATTTCACAATCAATACGATGGCTGTTAGAATTCTTCTTTTAGTGCTAATCACTCACAGGTCTCTACTCGAATTCCTAACCCTTACCACCCTGTCGTGGCGTATAGTAGAGTAGCTTGATTGACGTTTTATTAATTTTAAAGTAGAGTGATTATAAAACTATTTCCTAAGGGTATGTTCTAGTTCATTCAATCCACTCAGATTCGGATTCCTCGTAATTACAGGCTACCCAATCGGGCTCCCCATATCAAGGGGGGCATTGTTCGTCAATTTTGGTCCTCTATCCCCATCGGGAAGATCACCAAAAATAGATACTACAGTGTCCGATAAACTATACTCGCTTTCTCTCGAGCGAATCACAATCTCGCAATCCCAACAATGAGTCAACTACTTGCGATTATAACGGTGAATCGCCATATAGATGGTGCGGGCTAATGCGAGCTGTTACAGAACCGTAAGGCTTAGGGTCTATGAAGAGTAATTAGGTTATTCTACCCTACATTTTATTCACTGTAATTAAGTAGTCCTGTTTGCTATAATTTGCTATTAGCAATGTTTGTGTACCTTGCATAAAATACTATTTGCTCCATAACAACGGTGAGTCGTTAATTGTTGGTTAGGGTCTTACCGAATCATGTTAGATTGGCGCAACTTAACATGTTCTGCAAAACCTATCACACCGAGACACTACCAAAACAACGACATGGTGATTTTTCCTGACTGACTACTATACTATCTATCCCAATACGCCACAACTAACGAGAGCCCAAACTTGAAGGACCTGCCTTAAAAAAACGCTGTACACCGTGGAAGGTGTATATATATATAGTATGAGGTGAAATTTTCCCCGAAACAAAGAATGTTTGTACACGTTTATAGGTGTACATAGAACTATATGTAGATATGCCCAGAATTTTCCCAATACCATCCAGTTGTTTTCGCATCAGCCTATTGATTCTGCTCCCCCCCCCCCCCACCTTGATACCTACCTCTGCATTTCATCCTCTCAGCGGTCACTCAAGTTCTGTGTCTGCGCTATTCGAGTTGGTCATTGCTTGCGGTTACACTGTGCTCCGAAGAATGTGGTTTTCTGCGACGTTCGCGTTGGCCCTGTTTGCAGCGAATTCCAAGAGCTATGCTGGAGAAGTAAGTGAAGTGGTGTTGCGGTTGTGGGGTCGTAATTATGGCATGAATGGTATTTCTTGGTCGGGAAATTTGATGTAAAGGGGAAAGCAACGAACTTATTCCGTTGCCTATGATTGTGATAATTATGCATACAAATTTGTGAGAAATTGGCGTAATGGAGGGGTGTGTTTGTGCGTGTGTGAGAGAGATAGGTAGAGTCGTAAGTAAATGTCGTTAGATTACTTGGCTGTAGCCGTGTTGGGTTGATTTTTTGGGTATGTTTAGAAATTTTCGACGAGTGTAAATAGTGATGGAAGGAATGCGATATTGACTCCATTGTATCTGTTGAAGGAGGGGCATCATGATGTAGCCACCCTTACAAGTGGCACATTTGAGAAGGAGACTCAGGCTGGTTCGGGAATGACAACAGGGGATTGGTTCGTGAGTAAGTAATAGTAATGAAAATGAAAAGCACTACCGTGCCCTGCCCACGAGTAGAAAATGGGTGAAGATAGAAACATGTCTGATTCTTACCATTTTTCTATGCTTTAAATTCTACCCCCTTGTATGTGTATCTGAAATGAGCAGAGTTTTACGCCCCTTGGTGAGACTTTCTTTTATCTCAGACGTATAGATGCCCCTGTTACTTGACGTTCTTTATTAATCTCTTGATCCCTACACAGGTGTGGCCACTGCAAGAAACTGGCACCCGTTTGGGAAACCCTTGCACATGAACTGAAAGGGAAAGTCAATGTCGCGAAAGTAGACTGTACTACCAACGCAAATGTTTGCAAGAGGTTCGATGTCAAAGGGTATCCTACACTTCTGCACTTAAGTGGCGGAAAGTCCTACAAATTTAAAGGTGCTCGTACTGTGGAGGAATTGTCGAGCTTCGCTCTTGGTGGATTTGGCACAACGGTACTATAAATATACATTGAACCTAATTATCCACTTGCCCACGTTGATTCTCGTATGAAATTCTGCGCTAATGTGTGTGCACTGGGGTTAATACTGCTTTTAGGAGGGGAGCAAAATCCCAATTGTGGAAGGAAATGACTGGAAAGCCCTCATCTTAGAAGCGGTTAAGAACATTGACGTTAGTCCCGTAACAAAAATAGCGAAAGGGGTCACTACGGATCTACAGGTATATTGGATAGGATTATTTTTAGCTATTGGCATTTTCCATTAACGTTTCCTTTACCCCATATAACGTCCTGCCAGAACATGATTGAAAAGGGTGAAAGGCTACCTGACCAAACGATCGTTGTACTGGTGGGAGGTTTGATCATGGTAAGCTGAGCAATATGGTGGTTTGGTAGCTTGGAGGACGTGTATGTTGGAGTAGGACCAATACATGTATTCATAACTGAAAAGGAGGACGATGATTTCAATGTTGAGCATTTGTTAGTATTTGTGTGTTCTGAAGTAGAAACTGGAATGGAAAGCAAATAATTGTGCGGTGTTTTAGGGTGAGATGTTTGGGTTTTATTTACATGGGTGCTATGCATTGCCAGAATATTTTCATGTCCCTTATAGCAGTTTATTTATTGTACACGTAGTAAAAACACCCACTCGTTACTTGTCTAATGATTGAAATATGTAATTTCTTTTGCGCAGCTGGCTTCTTTCATTCTGTTTGTGGTCTTTGCATTGATGGACTCGGAAAAGACAACTGGCGGCAATATTCCTCGCAAGAAGAGAGATTGAGACACCTCCTCACGAATACGATATAGCTCCTTCGCTTTATCACCTTTTCTTCATATGTTGTGTTACTACTTTCGTTCAAGCTCAGGATATTAGTATTGTTTATCCACTTTTATCTTTATGGTATAGATACTCACAGCCACAACCATTTTTTATGTGTTGTCGTAGCAAAGTGATGGATTGGGCTTAATAACCAGTGAATAATTTGTGCGTGCTCATCCTCTTATTATTTCGGGTAGGACGTTACAGGAAAAGTGTACACAATTCTACCCTTCCATCCTTTTACCGGGTCTTAGGAACCCACATATAAGATTTTCTGTCCTTTGATAATGACAAAGGCTTCATAGTAAGATATTGTGTACCCTGTAAAGGTCTAGTATGGCTCTCATGTTGCAAGCAATAGAGATGAAGATTTTGAATCTTCTGAGGCTCTGATTGATAGTCTTGCATATTCCACATGTTTTAGACACATCGGCCTCGTAGGTGACAATCCTCAGAATTTTGGGAAGAAATGTGATTCATTTTGTATAAACAGCTCAGTTCATTTCCAATGGGAATTAGAGAGTACCTCAATGTTTTGAGGCGTGAAACTAAAAAATTCTATAATGCAGTGAGATGCGCTATAGATTCTTGCACGGCATATCTTGTAATTGGTAAACCACACATCGCTCCTGCCCTTTGTGCTTGTACTACTATCTTTTATTGGGTATTGCAGGGAGTGAGAGAGGTGTGGTCAAGTCAAGTACTTTACGGTGTGCATTAGAAAATGGATTTGTTTTCCATGATCCTTAACCCACAAGAATAGAGATTCCATGAGCTCAAGCTCACAGCCTATTATGGTTAAAAAAGAGGGGAAAATTTGTGTATAAAAACCGGCTGGATGTTATTTTCCATTCCGACAACGAGTCGTCATATTGACGGCGCCAGCAGGGAAGACTTGACACTGGCACCTGCACAATATACTTGGGAGCTGGATTGCGCCAATGAAAAACTATGCTCGCCGTACTACTTCTGCTTCCCATTGCATTGGGTTTGGGATTTCGGACAGAACTGTTTCCCAAGGTCTCATTTACTATGGACTTGGAAAGCCCTAGGAGTAGACACCGCATAGCAATGTTTGGGTAAGTGGGAGTACTATCAGTTCTGCGGGCGCATACCTACCGCTCTCTCAGGATCTGTGCTATGGCTAGAGTTAAGGTTTCAGGGTTCGGGGTTAGGTTTTTAGGGGCTATTTATGGTTAGGGTTCGATGACATTGCTATATGTCGGTGTTATTATTCGTTGCTTGGTGTGCTTTTAATTGTGTAAAAAAGAGATGAGGTTGTATTGAGCTAGGAATAAACTCTGGGTGATGGTCTACGGTTGGTGTTATATAGGTAAGTTGGGCCTACTGTTGGTTTGTTTGTGTCGTGGAGCATCGAGAAAGGGGCGATAATTGAGATATGGCGACTATTGGAATAATTCCCGAGTTTTCTGAAGAAATTAACTTTCAATTTTCAGAAAGAGAGGTGGTAGAAAAGGGCCTGTGCCTACCGGCAAGGGATTTGGTACAACATATTCCCCTACCTGGACTGGAAGGTGGGTGAGTGAATGTGAAGCCTGTCCGTTATATGCTTCATGGGTATTGGATGGCTTAGAAACGTTTCATTATTGTACCATTTTTTTTTACAACATAGAAAACCATGAGTTTAGATCAAAAGCTTACATGTCCATTATTGCCTCTCCAACATGAAAAGCCAACGTCCAGGAGTCAAAAGGCCACCACGGACTCTACCGAAGGTTAGTTTTCTTTTGGACGCTATGTATGTATTTTTGTTGAAACCGATTTCTAGCCATTAGGGTTCATGCCTCTCAATACACCACGTTTATAGCTTAAAGAATATTTCGAGCAGCGGCTTTAGTACTTACTGCATCAGATTTTTCCATATACATTACTAGGGCATTGTGCTCCCGGATTATGCTATTACTGGAATCCCAGAACAAAATCCACCTCGTTTTCCGTGGGCCATCGAGGTAAATAGGCCCTTGCCATCTTTTTGTGCATTCTGGTATTTTGAGCCCTTCGCAATACCTTTCTCACACCCGCACGCGCATTCGTTCATTTACTTGTGCCGTATATCCGTCTGACTGGTTGTTTTCCGCCTGACTGTTTATGCAGGTAAAATCGGTTCAAGATGTTGAGGGAATGAGAAAAGCTGGGAAAATTGCAAGGGAGGTATGGTTACTACTACTACTTTGCCGTTTTGCTTGCTGACTAAGTCACGTTCTTACAATCTAATTACCAACCTCTTTTTACTGAAGGTACTGGACTTGGCTGGGAAATCAGTATTTGAAGGTATAGTACATTTCTGTATTGATATGGGGCACCACGTATCAACCCTCAGTTGTGGCTAGGATATCTACGCTCGTAATTAATAATATTACAGCACCTATGTGACTGTAAACTCACCACAAATGTGTATCTATTGATGTAGGTGCTACAACTGACGATATCGATTCTGTTGTTCATATTGCAACTGTGGAGAGGGGGGCTTATCCATCCACATTGAATTACAGAGGGTAGGTGTAACCGTGTTGCACTTGGCTTAGCATTTCTCAGAAAACCAATTTCATGAGTATGTTAGTGAAAAACTAGCACACTCAAGAAAATTACCATTTTCGCGCTACACTTTGTCCAATCCCTTTTTGTTTTGTCTTTCCTCAAGCCTTTAACCACAACAATGCTATTTCTGCGACTCAACGCACTTAGATTTCCAAAATCGTGCTGCACATCTGTAAATGAGGTTATCTGTCATGGCATTCCAGGTACTGAGAACAAAGCAATTATGTGGTGGTTCAAATTTGTTTTTGTATTCTGATACGTTCTTGTAATCATTTGCTATACACACAGACTCGACCATATTGAAAAAGGTGGGTGTTGGTTTCTTTTTGTGGATGAATGGTTTTCGGATAGCTCATAATATTACTAGAACAGCAAAATGTTGACCATGTGTGTATCATTGGCTTTTTGTTTTCTGTAACGTGTGTGCTGTGTTCTACGTTCCACTTGTACTCGGGTAATTGATTTCAAGTACCAACTAACTAAAATGGAGCATCTTTCTATCCAGGGTGATATATTGAACATTGATGTTACAGTATACTTTGAAGGCTTTCATGGTGATTGCAGGTAAAGTGTGCTTCTAGTACGGTAATGCCATTGCGTTAACGATCACCGTATTCCTATTTTGCATCAACCCATCCACGTACTTTATTAATGCGCGCATTGGACATGACATGTGTGCTCTTGAGTGTTCGCTTTGTTTTGTGTTAAGTTTAATCTCATTGCATATGTGATAATATCATCTATTCTCAATTCTTAGTGAAATGTTTTGCGTTGGTGACGTGGACAATGAAGCGAAGGAACTGATTAGAACAGTTTATAATGCGTGGCAGGTAGGTGTACACGCGGATTCCATCTATGCCAGTTGTAATCGTGAAAAACTTGGAGTTGTGGCGGGCGGGCTGGCTGGCTACTGCCTCCCTCCCTCCCCAATGTCTACACACTACGACCTAACGATGAAAATAATCGAATTACTTAGCCTTGACACCATGGGCAGGATTATATTACCCCCACACCCAACTTTATTATAATACTTTTGTTTTTTATCCTACGTGAAAAAATCTTATTTCTAACGAAGATGGTAAATGAATGTGTATTTCGTAGCTGGCTGTAGATTTCTGCCAACCTGGCAAGCAGTATGCTGAAATAGGAGGTTTGATTGATACACTACTGCTTCACGAATGCGCAATGTCCTACCACTTTGTTTACTAGCCCTGATTCAACAGTTCTAATCAAAAACTGAACCATCTCTCTCCTCAAATTTTTATATATCAAGGGGTAATCGAATCTTTTGTGGCTCCCTTAGGTACGTACGTATTTGTGAAGAAGTTCACACTTTTGATTATACTTACCTTTAAGGGTCTTCGCTTACTCTCTGATAACATCTTTCTGCTTGTCTTTAACCCTGACTCGAAACGAAATGTTAACGACATTACCTAAAGGATACAGTCCAGTAAAGGCTTTCTGTGGCCATGGTATTGGAAAGGTACTATCATCCTCTCATCTCGTGGCATCTACCATTCTGCCATTGTATAATTATTTGTCTGTGTTAATTTCTATTTATGTTGTAATTCTCCC
>JAAGZR010000614.1 GCA_024206155.1 Aliivibrio sp. | reverse complement strand
ATCGGCGCAGGCGGTAGAGAGCATGCTTTAGGCTGGAAAGCGGCACAAAACCCAAACGTTAAAACGGTATTTATCGCTCCAGGTAATGCAGGTACAGCGCTTGAACCAAAACTAGAAAACGTAGCGATTGATGTTGAAGACATAACAGCTCTTGTGGCCTTTGCAAAAGAGAAAGCAATTGAGCTAACAATCGTTGGCCCTGAAGCACCATTAGTTATCGGCGTTGTTGATGCATTCCGTGATGCAGGATTACCTATCTTTGGCCCTACAAAAGCAGCAGCACAACTAGAAGGCTCTAAAGCGTTTACTAAAGACTTTTTAGCTCGTCATGATATCCCAACAGGCTCTTATGCAAACTTTACTGAAATTGAACCTGCATTAGCTTACGTGCGTGAACAAGGCGCACCGATTGTAGTTAAAGCCGATGGCCTTGCTGCTGGTAAAGGTGTTATCGTAGCAATGACGATAGAAGAAGCAGAAGACGCGATTAAAGATATGCTAGCAGGCAATGCCTTTGGTGAGGCTGGTAGCCGTGTCGTTATTGAAGAATTTTTAGAAGGTGAAGAAGCAAGCTTTATCGTTATGGTTGATGGCGCAAGTGTTCTACCAATGGCAACGAGCCAAGATCACAAACGTGTGGGAGATAAAGATACAGGTCCTAATACCGGAGGAATGGGCGCGTACTCTCCCGCTCCTGTTGTTACTCCTGAAATCCATAATCGTATTCTAGAAGAAGTTATCTATCCTACCGTTCGTGGTATGGATGCAGAAGGTGCACCCTACACTGGATTCTTATACGCAGGTTTAATGATTGATACTGATGGTACACCAAAAGTAATCGAATACAACTGCCGCTTTGGTGACCCTGAAACGCAACCTATTATGATGCGTATGGAATCGGATCTTGTTGAGCTTTGCTTAATGGCTATTGACGAAAAACTCGACGAGGCAGAATCTAAGTGGGATCCACGAGCTTCTATTGGTGTAGTTCTTGCGGCTGGCGGTTACCCTGCTGACTACGCGAAAGGTGACGTTATTTCACTGCCAACAAGCGAAGTTGAAGGACAAAAGATTTTTCACGCAGGTACCACAAATAACGAAGCAGGCGACGTTGTGACAAATGGCGGCCGCGTACTTTGTGCAACAGCATTAGGCAATACAGTCTTAGAAGCTCAGCAGCGTGCGTACGAGCTAACGAAACAAGTAAGCTGGAATGGAATGTTCCATCGCAATGACATTGGTTATCGTGCCATTGCCCGTGAATTAGAAGATAAGTAATCACCTGATTTACAAATAATGATTCAAATAGAACAATAAGGCGCTATCACAGCGCCTTTTTATATCAATGTAGATAATACGTTTATTCTTCTATTAATTCTGGCCGCTCTACACAAGAGTAACTATCATCGGTTAGCAGCAATAATTCAGACATTTTTAATACTTTTTTATCGCGATTTTTTTCTTCACCTAAAAACGAAATAAAGCTGTCTAGACCAGATAATCGTGCGACGACAAAATTCGGCAAAATTTGATTAAATTCTAATTGATCGTATTGCTTACCATCACAAGAGTAAAATGTTTCACCATTCCACTCACCTTGATACAAAGCGATGCCTTCTTTATCAAAATTTTCTACATTTGTGATTAAATAATTAGATTGGTCTTGAAATTGAGCAAGTTGATTTGGCATTAATGGAAATATACGACTATCTTTACGATAGCGTTGATACACGGCCTCTCCATTACCATTATAACGAACGTGCATCATGTAAGGAATGAGGTCGTCAGTATTATCTAGCATCTCACCTTCACGAACGGCTTCAACTAATATGTTCTTTTCCCAGCGATAAGTTGTTTTATACCAACCATAATCGCCCATAGTAACGTAATCTGATGCAGTCAAAGACTGTTGCAGTCGACGTGTATACCAATAGTAACTGGTTGCATCACCTTGGATTTGACCACCGGTTAAGGTGACTGATTTGATGCGTTGCTCATCTGATGGGATTGATGAACAGCCAAAAAGAAATGCAGAGAGAAGTAAGGTAGATGGAATGCGCTTCATAAAAATGCCGAGTTAAGGGTTAACTCGGCAAAGTATATCTTAGTTCACTGATTCTTTCAGTGCTTTACCAGCAACAAATGCAGGAACATTCGCAGCTTTGATTTGAATCTCATCACCAGTCTTAGGGTTGCGACCAGTGCGTGCTGCACGATGATTAACTTTAAAAGTGCCAAAGCCGATAAGTTGAACCTGTTCGCCATCTTTAAGTGCGCCAGTTACGCCTTCTAGAGTCGCTTCAAGAGCTGCTTTTGCTTGTGCTTTTGATAGGTCTGCTTTTTCAGCAATAGCATCAATTAACTGGGTTTTATTCATTAGGGTTTCCCTTCTGTTTTTTGAAATCTTGTTCACTCTAATGCATAAAGCCCCTATCTGGCAAAGGTTTGTCACACTTCTTGCTACAGAATGCGCGTTCTTTAGACACAAACTGAGTAACGTCTCACAATTTATCTCTATTTTTCATTTGTCAGGCATTGCTTTTTGGTCAAACAGCACCCATTTTATAAGGGCTTGCTTACTTTTTTGAGATTAATAATGTTTATTTTATCCATCTATATTGCCATTTCTATTAGCGTATCCTTCATTTGTTCTGTGCTTGAGGCTATTTTACTTAGTATCAGTCCAAGCTATTTGGCTCAAATGCGTCAAGAGAACCATCCTGCCGCCGAAAGATTAACGCAACTAAAAAACAATGTAGATCGCCCTTTAGCGTCAATTTTAACCTTAAATACTATTGCCCATACTGCGGGGGCTGCGGCTTCTGGTGCTCAAGCGTCTATCGTTTTTGGTAGTGAGTGGCTAGGTGTTTTCTCTGCGTTCTTAACCTTCGCAATCCTATTATTTTCTGAAATTGTACCGAAAACTATCGGTGCAACCTACTGGCGTCAACTCGCTCCAATGGCTGCAAGAATGCTACATTGGATGGTGCTGCTATTAAGCCCTGTTGTTTGGGCGTCAGAGCAATTAACTAAACGCTTAGCTCGTGGACATCAAGCTCCAAAATTACGAGATGAAATTGCTGCGATGGCTACTCTTGCAAAAGAGAATGGGGAATTTGCAGAAGGTGAGTCAAAAATCTTAACTAATATTCTAAATATTAGAGATGTACCAGTGACCCAAGTCATGACACCAAGAACTGTTTTATTTCGTGTTAATGCTGAAATGACGGTGGAAGACTTTATAAAAGATTGTGCAGAAACCCCATTTTCACGTCCATTAGTGTACAGTGAAGACAGTGATAACATTGTTGGTTTTATCCATCGCTTAGAATTATTCTCAGCAATGCATAAAGGTCAAGGAAAACACCTTCTTGGTTCTGTTATGCGCCCAATTCAAGTAGTTATCAGTACTTCAACATTGCCGAAAGCATTTGAACATTTAATGAAGCACAGAGCACAGTTAGCGCTCGTGATTGATGAATACGGCACTGTACAAGGTCTGCTTACTTTAGAGGATATCTTCGAATATATGGTTGGTGAAGAAATCATTGATGAAGCAGATAAAACTACAGATATGCAGCAACTAGCTCAACAACGTTGGACTAATTGGAAAAATAAGCACGGTGTTATCGACAATACCGATGTAGAAGAAGACAAAGAATAGTTAAAGGTGTTAGCAAGCCCCTTTAAATGAAAAAACCGATGAGTATTCATCGGTTTTTTTGTAACGTTAGAAAGTTAGTAATCTAGTTCTAAACCGATATTACTTACATTCTCATCTCTTAGTTCTTGGCGTAAATCTTTAATTAAATCAATATCACGCTCTTCTGCTTCACGAAGTGGTCGGAAAATTGCCCACTGGACATCCCACTCTTCACAAATCACATCAATGTTTTTTTGATTTTCATCTGTCACTTCTTCGCCTGTTTGCGCTTCAACCAACTGAGCAACTGTCATTACTGATAATTGGCTAACCTTAAACATGGCCTCTTCTAATACATCACGATCTAAGATCCCATGTAAAAAAGTAGATAGTGCAACACAAGCATCAATTGCAGGGTAGGTCAGATAAATTGAGTCATCATCTATCTCAGGGATCATTTCTTCTAGCTTTTCTAATTGACGTTCAAAATTAATCTTAGCATTTTTAACGGTCAATAATTCCCAAATACTATCTAGTATAACGCGATAGGTTTGAGGCTCAGCAAAGCCGGTTGCTTCACAGTAATGTACGTAATTTGGGTACATACGCTCACATAAAGAAGCCATAAAAGTAATTTGTTGCCATGGTTCAAACTTTTCTAAACGAACTTGGATAGGATTGCGTAACATATACGATTCTACACTATAAAAAAATGACGCTTTAAGTGTACTTGATAACCACGAATGACAAAAGGAAGGTTATGAACAAATTACTTATCATTTCAAAAGAAAAAGAAAAATACCTATCACTTTTTGAGCTATCGGATCTTCCTGATCTTGAAATTTGTCATGATCTTAGAAAAGCCGATATTATCCTTGCCGATCCACCACTCATTTCTGGTTTACTTGACCAATTTAAATCTGTCGAGTGGATTCAATCTACCTTTGCTGGTATCGACGCCCTCATAAAACCGAGCTTACGACAAAACTATGCTCTCACCAATGTTAAAGGGATCTTTGGGCAACAAATCTCTGAATATGTTTTAGGTTATTGCATTCAATATTTTCGCCACTTTTCTTTGTATGCTAAACAACAAAAACAAAAGCAGTGGGTACCCCATCACTACTCTTCATTAACTGATAAAGTGATGGTGATCTTGGGAACTGGCTCCATTGGTTGCTATCTTGCAAATTCAGCAAGAGCATTGGGATTTATAGTTCATGGGATTAACCGCTCAGGTATTTCACCAAAAGAATCACTTTTTGAAAAAGTATTCCATATTTCAGAGATTAATGAGGCATTTAAACAAGCGAATGTGATTGTCAGTACTTTACCTAACACAGAGCAAACTAATGCTTTGTTAAATGCGAACACATTAAGTGATTGTAATGGTGGATTGCTGTTTAATGTTGGTCGTGGTGAGGTTATTGATAATTTTGGGCTATTACAAGCGCTAGAAAATGGTTCTCTATCTCACGCTTTTCTTGATGTATTTATCAATGAGCCATTATCGCAAGAGTGCCCTTACTGGCATCACCCGAATATTACAATAACACCACATATTGCAGCACTTAGTTTCCCTGAACAAGTTTTTGAACAGTTCTCTGAAAACTACTTACTTTGGCATGATGGCTTTTCTTTAAAGAATCTTGTAGATTTTAACAAAGGTTATTAAAAGTAAAATGAAAGCCTGCTATATAACAGGCTTCACTACATTATGCTTGTTGTGCTGCAGCAAGCTTTGCTCGAATAAACTCAAGGTGATCAAGATAAATCAAATCGGATACCTGACGAATCACCGCCTCTTCCATTGGCTCAATGACACCATCGGCATACGCTACCGTCCACATGGCTTCGATTAGATCGTAACGCTCGTTTGGCATCAATGCTCTCAACTTAGTCGTAAACTCATATAAAGACGTTGAGGCTTTACTTTTAGCAGTAGCTTCAAGCAATAACGTTTTTGCCTGTTCATCGTTAATATCAAACAGTTTACTTAATAGCTGTAATTTTGCGTTATCTTCTCTCTCATCACTCTGGTGATCGGCACCTGATACCTCACATAATAAAGACGCCATTGCTAAATGCATCGAAGCAACTTCACCAGCACTACCATCACTTGCTTCATGCATGACTTTTTTTAATAGCGTACTTAATTTCTTAAACATAAAAAACTCTCAATACCGATAATTAATAATATGACCATTTAAGTATAGATCTGTTCTAATAAAAAAGGAGACTACAATGAGTCTCCTTTCTGTCTAGAATCTTAAACTAAGATTTTATTTATGGTAAGGCTTAGATAAATCATGAACCGCTTCCACAAACACACCAGCATTTTCTGGCGGAACGTCTAAATGAATACCGTGACCCAAGTTAAATACGTGACCTGTACCTTCGTTACCAAACCCTTCTAGAATCGTACTCACTTCTTGGCGAATACGTTCAGGTTGTGCGTAAAGGATTGATGGGTCCATATTACCTTGTAGAGCAACTTTATCACCAATACGAGCTTTCGCATCTGCAATATTAATTGTCCAATCAAGGCCTACTGCATCACAGCCTGTTGCTGCAATTGACTCTAACCACATGCCACCATTCTTAGTGAATAGCGTTACTGGTACTCGGCGACCTTCGTTTTCACGAATTAAGCCATCAACAATCTTATGCATATATTGCAAAGAGAATTCATTGTAATCACGAGGAGTTAATACGCCCCCCCATGTATCAAATACCATCACAGATTGTGCACCTGCTTTAATTTGCGCGTTTAGGTACTCAATAACCGTATCTGCTAATTTATCTAACAATAGGTGTAAAGTTGCTGGTTCTGCATACATCATTTTTTTGATCTTAGTGAATGCTTTTGAGCTTCCACCTTCAACCATGTATGTCGCTAGTGTCCAAGGGCTACCAGAAAAACCAATCAGTGGTACTTCGCCTTTTAGATCTTTACGGATCTGACGTACTGCATTCATTACGTATTGCAGCTCACCTTCAGGATCTGGGAGGCCAATTTTAGTTACGTCAGCTTTACAAGTAATTGGGCGTTCAAACTTAGGGCCTTCGCCTGTTTCAAAATACAGTCCTAAACCCATCGCATCAGGAATAGTCAGAATATCTGAAAATAGAATCGCAGCATCTAGAGGAAAACGACGTAAAGGCTGAAGCGTCACTTCAGAAGCAAGCTCTGCATTTTTACACAGAGACATGAAATCACCAGCTTCTGCTCGTGTTGCCTTGTACTCAGGAAGGTATCGACCTGCTTGGCGCATCATCCAAACTGGTGTGTAATCTACTGGTTGTTTTAATAACGCACGTAAATAGCGGTCATTTTTTAATTCTGTCATGATCTTTCCTTATATTAGCTCCTGCTATTGTATCACTCAATAGCGCGAACAAAAGCCTACCTTTGCTATCGAGATCATATTTAATTAATCTTGTTTATGATGCCAATTGCGCAATAGTTAACCTCATGATAGAAATTGCTTTGCTAGTGAAAATAACAACATTAAATTAACAATTGTATTTAACTGAATGCATAACAACACCTTACTTACACCCAATCTCTTGATTGGGTCTTTTTTTATTTATATTATCTAACGTTGCTTCTATAAGCGTTCGTGCAATCGTGCCTTTAGGAGCGAGTTCTGGCAATTGATCCTGGCAATACCACCCAGCTTTCACTAGCTCATTTCTATCAACTTTAATTTCACCTGACTCATAATCTGCCAAATACCCAACCATAAGGCTTGAAGGAAAAGCCCAAGGCTGACTACCAAAATATCGGATATTGGTAATTTTAATACCTGTTTCTTCAAATACTTCACGCTCTACCGCCATTTCAAGCGTTTCACCAACCTCAACAAAACCAGCTAAAACAGTAAATAACCCTCCTTTATGCCTTTGATGCTGGGCAAGTAAAATCGAATTTTCTTTACGAATCGCTACAATAATGGACGGAAAAATTCTAGGGTAATGCAACTTGCGGCATTCATTACACTGCATAGCGATTTGATTAAGATTCAGCTGAGTACGACCACCACATTGAGGGCAAAAACGGAATTCTCGAGCCATAAATCCATATTGAATCGCTTTACTGAATAATAAAAACTCAGTTTCTTTGTATTCTAATAAGTCTCTTAAATTAGTATAAAGAAGTGTTTGCTCTACTGACTCATCATTTAACCACATCACAGGATAACCATTGTGCTTTCCTATACATACGGCTTGCTCAAAAGGCAATTTTAAATCACTTGCACTACCGTAAGGGAGGCCATCAGTCTCTAGCCAAATAGTAGAATCATTAACGATACACCAGTAGACTTTTGTATGTTGGTTTAACATCTTTATCACAACCCTCTTGCAGCCTTTAATATTTACTGGCAATCTTAATGAATATAGTAATGAGAGTATATATAAGAACTTTGGTTTATTGCTTGCAACTACAAGGATATCGTTATGCTTACTAAGCTAAATAAATTTCAAGAACAGTGGGGTGGCAATAACGATGTTATTGATCACTGGCTTTCGACTCGACAAGATCTATTGGTTGAGTTCTGTAAATTAGCCGGCTTACCTCCTTTCGATTCATCTACTCCATCGCTCCCTACTTTCTCGTCAATTCAATCTTTTACTCAGCATTTGATTGATTATATTTCAGAGGGGCATTTTAAAATTTACAACATGGTAATGGCGAAATGGGACGCAACAGGTTTTTCTCCAACGGAAGATATGAGTCAAATTTACGCTAATATCACTAAAACCACCGATCCTATTCTAAATTTTACAGATAAATACTCAAAAGAAGACGAAGCGCTTTTATTGACTGATTTTGATAAAGATTTTTCAAAAATAGGTGAGATTATTGAAATGAGGTTTGAGCTAGAGGATGGATTAATCGAGCTGATTTCCAGCAGCTTAAGTCACCCACCTGGCGCATAAATGGCAAAAATAGAGCGCTTAAGTTATTTAATCGCTCTATTTTATAGCCCATAAAAAAAGCCCTGCATTTCTGCAGGGCTTTTTATTTGCGCTTATTAAATTAATTACTCTTCAGAAGAGAAACCTGCATTTAATAGTGCCGCTAAGTTATCAGTCGCTTGCTCAGCTGATGGGCCTTCTTGCTCCACAGCTTTTTGCTTTTGACGTTCTTGGTGGTATGCGAAACCTGTACCCGCTGGAATTAGACGACCAACGATTACGTTTTCTTTCAGACCACGTAGCTCATCACGCTTACCAGAAACAGCTGCTTCAGTAAGTACGCGCGTCGTTTCTTGGAACGATGCAGCAGAGATGAACGACTCAGTAGCAAGAGACGCTTTAGTAATACCTAGTAGATCACGCTCGAAACGTGCAGGTTGCTTGCCTTCAGCTTCAAGCTGACGGTTTGCAATCGTTACGTTAGCGAATTCTAGTTGCTCACCTTCAAGGAAAGTAGAGTCACCAGAGTGTGTAATCGTACACTTACGTAGCATTTGACGAACGATAGTCTCAATGTGCTTATCGTTAATCTTAACCCCTTGTAAGCGGTAAACTTCTTGAACTTCGTTAGTAATGTATTCAGTAACTGCATGAATACCACGTAAACGTAAGATATCATGCGGAGTTTCTGGACCATCAGAAATAACGTCGCCACGTTCAACTTTATCACCATCGAAGATGTTAAGTTGACGGTGTTTATGAATCATTTCTTCATAAACTTCACCGTTATCGTCACGAGTGATCAATAAGCGTACTTTACCTTTAGTTTCTTTACCAAACGCAACAATACCTGCATGCTCAGCAAGAATTGCTGGCTCTTTAGGTTTACGAGCTTCAAATAAGTCCGCAACGCGTGGAAGACCACCGGTAATATCTTTAGTACCACTTGACGCTTGAGGAATACGAGCTAGTGTTTCACCGATACCTACGTTACCGCCATCAGCAAGGTTAACGATCGCCTTACCTGGTAGGAAGTATTGTGCTGGCATTTCAGTGCCAGGGATCATGATGTCACGACCATTCTCATCAACAAGTTTCACTGTTGGACGCATGTCTTTACCAGCAGAAGCTCGCTCAGCCGCATCAAGGATAACGATTGAAGATAGACCAGTTAACTCATCAGTTTGAGTTGTGATCGTAACACCGTCAATCATGTCCACGAATTGAACCTGACCTTGTACTTCTGTGATGATTGGCATTGTATGCGGGTCCCAAGCAGCGATCTTATCGCCTTGGTTAACTGCATCACCATCTTTCTTAGAAAGAACGGTACCGTAAGACAGCTTGTAGCTCTCTTTTGTACGGCCATGCTCATCAATAACTGTTAGTTCAGATGCACGAGATGTAATAACTAAGTTGCCTTCGCCATTTGTTACGTGCTTAGCATTATGAAGTTTAATCGAACCAGTCGTTTTAACTTGAATGCTGTTGTCTGCTGCTGCCGTAGATGCCGCACCACCGATGTGGAACGTACGCATCGTTAGCTGTGTACCAGGTTCACCGATTGATTGAGCAGCGATAACACCTACTGACTCACCTTGGTTTACCATATGACCACGAGCCAAGTCACGACCGTAACAATTAGCACAACAACCGAAGTCTGCTTCACAGCTTACTACTGAACGTACTTTAATTTGGTCAACTGAGTTTTCTTCAACAACTTGACACTGCTTCTCATCAAGAAGTGTGTTACGAGGTAGAAGAACTTCATCAGTACCAGGTTTCAATACATCTTCAGCAACCACACGACCTAGAACACGTTCGTGTAGAGGCTCTTTAACGTCACCACCTTCAATTAGAGGAGTCATGGTCACACCTTCGTATGTACCACAGTCATCTAAGTGAACAACCACATCTTGTGCAACGTCTACTAAACGACGAGTCAGGTAACCTGAGTTCGCTGTTTTAAGTGCTGTATCGGCAAGACCTTTACGCGCACCGTGCGTTGAGATGAAGTATTGGTTTACGTTTAGACCTTCACGGAAGTTCGCCGTGATCGGTGTTTCGATGATTGAACCATCTGGTTTAGCCATCAGACCACGCATACCTGCTAGCTGACGAATCTGAGCTGCAGAACCACGAGCACCGGAGTCGGCCATCATGTAAACGCTGTTAAACGATTCTTGTTGCTCTTCTTCACCATCGCGGTTAAGCACTGTTTCTGAAGACAGGTTATCCATCATCTCTTTAGCAACTTGTTCGTTTGTTGCTGCCCAGATATCGATAACTTTGTTGTAACGTTCGCCCGCAGTTACAAGACCAGATTGGTACTGTTCTTGAATTTGCTTAACTTCTTCTTCTGCATCAGCAACTTTCGTGTACTTAGCATCAGGGATAACCATGTCATCGATACCAACAGACGCACCTGATAATGCTGCGTATGCGAAACCTGTGTACATGATTTGGTCAGCAAACACTACTGTGTCTTTAAGGCCAAGAGTACGGTACGCTTCGTTTAGTAGGTTAGAGATTTGCTTCTTACCTAACTTCTGGTTAATGATGCTGTAAGGAAGACCTTCTGGAACGATCTGCCATAGCATTGCACGACCAACAGTCGTATCAACCAGTTTAGTTTCACGAGTCTCAATACCGTTCTCATCACGAATAACTTCAGTGATACGAACTTTAACGCGAGCATGTAGCTCAGCAACACCTGTACGGTATGCTTTTTCAGCTTCAGCAAAACCTTCAAGGTACATGCCTTCGCCTTTCGCGTTAATTTTTTCACGTGTCATGTAGTACAGACCTAATACAACGTCCTGAGAAGGTACGATGATTGGGTCACCTGATGCTGGCGACAGAATGTTGTTTGTAGACATCATCAAAGCGCGCGCTTCGAGCTGCGCTTCCAGCGTCAGCGGTACGTGGACCGCCATCTGGTCCCCGTCAAAGTCAGCGTTGTACGCCGCACACACGAGCGGGTGAAGCT
>JAAGZR010000613.1 GCA_024206155.1 Aliivibrio sp. | reverse complement strand
TTAAGAAACAAGCTATCGGCTGCGGTGTTGTTATAGGTGGACACACAGCTATAAACAGACTCATGGAACTGTAATGACCGAAAAGGTAAAAGCTATAACTAAATTTACAGAAAGGTTTAAAGGTTCTTATAAAACATTAGGACCTAATGATGTAGACTACAGAGTATATGACCAAGCAAACAATCTTATAGCTTTTGTTTTGGTTATACCAATTAAAAAAAAAGTAACTGACTGCTACCCTTTGTCTGTATCCTTAAATAAATTATCTCAACTATCAATGAAACGTCTTAACCCAGTTATAATATGGGCTTGCGAAGATGGTATCATGTATGGTAAAGTAAAAGAAATATACGGAACTGTATCTTGGATGGGTACTACAGAACTGAACTCAGAGTTAGTAGTGCAGTACCCTAAACAGAAAACATTTAGATACGCTAGATATTATTAATCAAGACCCATGGCTGCGTCTATCTCTTTCTGGAGGTCACGCTTTCTTTTTCTCTCGTCTTTCTTTAATTGTTCTATAGGAGCTAAGCTACCACCTGGTCCGTACAACTCTTCATATAATCCAGGAGCAAATTTTTTCATATCTTTCTTGCTCATCCCCTTACTTACACTGCCTTTATTTTCAGGACGATACGATGGAGATATACCAAGCATGTCATAAACAGCAGGGTCTAAGTCCTCTTCTTCGCCACCAAAATAGTTATATAATCCGATGAAAGGGTCAAGCTGTGCACCAATAGTTATCTCTGCTAAAGCTCTAGTCACAGCACCGATTTCACTTTCACCATTCTTGGTTAGCTTTCTATACTTTTGTATGACACTAGCAACAGGATTTACAATATCATCATTAAATATTCTGCCTTTCTGCTTATACTCTTCTCCTTTTATACCAGAGATAACTCTACCAGCTACATCAAGTCCCTCTACTGTAGAACCTAGGAACGGTAATTGATATATAAGGTTTAATCCCATCATTGCTTCAGCCATTTTCTTAAGAGCTGCTTCCTTATCTTCATCATCACCCTTAATAAATTTAGCTATGTTAGACACACCTACAAACAATACGTTGGCAACAGCTAAGTTCAAAGCTAAATCTCTAGTATCTTTTGAACGTGGTCTTTTCTTATTAGCCATGTCTCTTGTAATGTTAGTAGTACTCTGCATAACTTTATTCATCTGCAGGAATAATGTACTACCGAACATGGTAAATGCACGATTAAATATATTGCTGTTCATTTGAAGTGGAATTTTATCTGTACCTCTTCGTGATTGCTGTGTAGCATTGTAATCATTAAAAGCTTTTACAGCATCAGCCTTACTCATTCCATTGGCAATATTACGCTTGTAGTTAATCATGTAACCCATAACTCCTAAGACATCACCAATTATTGTTGGTGAAGCTGCTGCAGTTTTAAACGCAGCTTGTGCTCTTTTAAGTTTACCTCCAGTAAGTGCAGTTTTCTTAAATGTTTGCGAGCCAGATTCTAATCCATATACATCACCCTCTAGTCCTTGCTCAACCCTTTTTCTAAATGTAGGTGATATCTCCATAGCTTCTCTTACAGCTCCTTTCTTACCAACTAAATCCTTTCCTAAGGATAAAGCTACTTTTGCTCCATCAATCATAAACATTGGCAAATCAACTGCTGCCTTTATAACTCTAGGAACTCTAGAGTTGGCAGGGAAATAACTATAGTCAGAGTAAGCATTCACAAATGACGTTGCCTGCTTCAGTATCTGTATGGCTTTGAAAGCTAAAGCAAATCCTGTAAACTGAGTTTGTAATCTAGCTATAAGTTTTATACTTAGACTCGCATCTTTTCCAGAGTCTGGATTGATAGCGAAGTTAACAGCTCTTTTTATAGGCCCTGTTACACCCATCTCCTCTAGTAATACATTAACAGAGTCAATCTTAAATAAAGCATTCAGTCTCTGTGTGCCTACAGCATACGCTTTATATTTCTCCATTGTATCAACATGATTCTTAAGAACAGTTGTAAACGTTCCTGCGTGCAGGTCTACATCAGACCTCATGTCTACCCTTTCTTTAAAAGCAGGAGCAGATTCTGCATTGAACACACCACTGAAATCACCATCAGTAATCATCTTCTTGGTGGTCTTTTTCTGTATCGTTGATGTTGGGAAGTAGTTGTTTACATATCCTAAGTTAACGTCATTAACGTAAGAATACACATCGTTAACACTCTCATAGTATTCATTGCTTAAGAAGTTTACAGTTTTGTCAGTAAACTCTACAGCTTCTGGACCTATGATACTTTTAATATTCTCTATAACCTCAGGAGTTATACCCTGAGCTTCAAGCTTCTGTCTTTGAACATCATTCAAGCTAAGTGCATATATACGCATGAGTTCATCTGCATTAAACCTATCAGTATACTCTCGACCAGTATCACTACGCTTTAATTTTAAAACATGAATACCACTGTTGAGTTTAGAATATATTTGTTTTGCTCCCTTGGTTATACCAGGGATTGTGTTTGCTATAGCATCAAGCTTCCCTTGAGTTTGGAATACACCTGCATTGTTAAGGTCATCCATTCTATTCAAAGCATCATAAATATTTTTGGTAAAAAAGTTTTTACCCTGAGTCACTCTATCCAATACATTACTTAATGTGCCTAAGTGTTGGAACATTTGCTTCATATTCTGAATAAACTCTCTGGCCGTACTAAACTTCATTCTCTCACCCAGTTCACTAAAAGCTTTACCTATTTCAAAGTTTCTAAAATGAGAAAGTATTTCATTCTTTCTGGCGTTACGCTCATTTTTATTTAAAACATTTCCATCAGCATCAAACAACATAGGATTGGTATCCTTAATCTGAGCATCAGCCTCCTCTTTCATCTTCTTGTTTGCTTCTACTCTTGCTTGTCTTCTTGATTTAAACGTAGCAATTGATTCGGCTCTAACATCTTTGAGCTGTTGCATTAAGTCTTGAACTTCTTCTAAGCTCATGTTAGACACATCACCGAAAGTATCCATAGCCAATGCTAGATTAACTTTAGCCTGCTCTTTTTGAGTTAACTTCTGTCCATCATTTTGCTTCTCTATGAGATTATTTATCTCTGTGCTTTCATTTTGTAGTTCCTGCTGTATTTTATTAAGGTCATCTATATCAGCTGTAAGTATTTGTTTTACAGCTTTGAAGTATGCTGTTCCCTCTTTACTTAGACCTTTAGCTCTACGCTTACCAGACTTTGTAAATGCTGTCATAGCTTTTGCTTTTACAAGCTTGAGCATATCTTTAACAAGAGCATTTTTCATCTTAGCTTTCTGCTGGTCTACAATTTTCATTATGTATTCAGTATCCGCCTTGAATGTATCTACCGTTGATTTATTTACTCTTGCTATAAGTTTATTTATTTGAGCCTGTGTATAGGTTTTAGACTTAGGTAAAGCTTTTCGTATGTAATTCTTAAGCTGTATCTGTGCAGACTTAATATTTTTAGCTCCAACCTTACGCTGTCTTAGGTTGTTTTTAATGGCTGATATTTCCTTTTGTACCTTAACATTAGCACGAGTGTTTCAAGTCTTATCAAAGACCATTAAAACCTCCGTCTGAGTTTGTTCAGGATCTGATTTATA
>JAAGZR010000612.1 GCA_024206155.1 Aliivibrio sp. | reverse complement strand
CTATAAAAGAAAAGAGCGAGTAAACTTAAACAGTTACACTCGCTCTTATAGTCTCTAGTCTCTAGTCTCTAGTCTCTAGTCTCTAGAATTATGCGCTTTCAGTCACTAGCTCGTCTTCTTTCTTGCCAATAAAACGCACGGCAATCATCGAAGCAAACGTTGGGATAACCCAAGCCATACCATGATTAAATAATGGTAGCATTGAGAACGCTGACATATCCGCTCCTGCCACTTTCGCTGCATCTAGTACCGCAAAACACGTCGCTACTAAAACCACAACACGATATGCAAGACGAGGGTTTGGCATAAACTTACGAACAAACGCTAATGCAACTAAAGCAATCGCCACTGGGTAAAGTAAGAATAAAACAGGTACAGATAAAGCAATTAACTGTGTTAGGCCCACGTTAGCAACCACTGCACAAGCAACACCAACAACAATAACCCATGTTTTGTACGTCACCTTACAGATAGAACTAAAGTAGTCTGCACATGCAGAGATAAGACCAATAGCCGTGGTTAGACATGCAATTAATACGATAACTGATAATACGATTTGGCCTGAAGAACCAAACAGTGCATGAGTATAAGCCGTTAGAATCGCACCACCGTTGGTCGCACCAGGCGCAACAGTGCTTGAGGTTGCCCCTAAATAGAATAGAGAGACATAAACAAATGCTAAGCCTAATGCTGCAATACAACCCGCAGCCGTTAAATACTTAGTCGTTGCTTTATGCTCTGTAATACCTTTCTTTTTTAATGCATCAATAATTAAAATACCAAACATTAACGCACCAAAGGTATCCATGGTGTTATAACCTTCAAAGAAACCAGTCGTTAATGGTTGCTCAATATAGTTACCCGTTGCTGCCACAATATCACCTTGTGGATTAACAAATACCGCAATTGCTAAAATAATTAAACCGATGAATAGTGCTGGTGTTAGGAACTTACCAATCGTATCGATAAGCTTACCTTGAGACCATGCAAAAAACATTGCGATAGAGAAGAAGGCAATTGAAAATAGCGTTAACGATAACTGTCCAGCCTCTGCTGACATAAATGGTTTTGCCGCCATTTCATATGCAACTAAGCCAGTACGAGGTGCGGCAAAAGCTGGACCAATAATCACAAACATTAAGATTGCCATGATCATCGCGACTTTTGGTGGTAAATCACGAGTCAGTTGTTGCCAAGAACCACCAGCAACACCGATAGCAATAATAGTTAATAGTGGTAAACCAACCGCGGTAATGAGAAATCCACCCATAGCACTGTATACGTGCTCACCCGCCATTTGGCCTGCGATTGGTGGGAAAATGATATTACCCGCACCTAAGAAGAAAGCAAAAAGCATAAAGCCTACGGCAATGATATCAGTGAGTTTTAATGACTGTTTCATAAGAAACCCTTGTATAATGTTGTGTGTATTTAATATTGTGTTTTATATCTTTTTTGATATTTATGTCAGGATAATGAACAAATTATCGATAATTCGCAATAGCTCAGATAAAAACACCATAATTGAATTGCAATACACCAAATAAGCAGTTTTTTACTCTGTTTATTTCACCTATAAAAGAGTGTTTGGTTAATATAAAAAGAATCAACAAAAGATTAAAAATAGAAGATTAAACTAATTAACAATATAACCACAAAGTTAACAACTATTACTATATTGGAACAGCCATGAATAAAAGCTTCACTTTCAAACAATTTCATATCGATATAGGTCAATGCGGAATGCCGGTAAGCACAGACGGTGTGTTACTCGGAGCTTGGGCTGATATTAATAAATGCCAAT
>JAAGZR010000090.1 GCA_024206155.1 Aliivibrio sp. | reverse complement strand
TCACTGACTTTTGCTTCATCGCCCCAAGCGCTTACATAACTATTTGCTAGCCCAGCCTGCTTTGCGACCTGATGTAGTACATTATTATTATCTTTCAT
Organism: Aliivibrio sp.; assembly: GCA_024206155.1. Taxonomy (GTDB): domain Bacteria; phylum Pseudomonadota; class Gammaproteobacteria; order Enterobacterales; family Vibrionaceae; genus Aliivibrio. Next base: position 1,591 of record JAAGZR010000090.1, on the reverse strand, counting down.
CGCTTATCTCCAAGGGCAGCATAACACTGCCCTCATTATTTATTTCATCATCAATTAACGGTTTACTGCTTCTAGTTTCCAGATGTTATTTACATAATCTCGGATACTACGGTCAGAACTGAATTTGCCTACAAGAGCAGTGTTTAAAATAGCCATTTTCGCCCACTGTTTTTGATCACGATATGCCGCATCAATGTCATTTTGAGCACGAACATAATCTGCAAAGTCAGCCAGTACTAGGTACGGGTCACCGCCATAAAGTAGGTTGTCACGCGTTGCTGATAGCAATCCAACTTTGCCAGGAGTAAACTCATCACCAGCAAGAAGATCTAATGACGCTTGCAGTAATGAATCTGCTTCATAATATTTATATGGGTTGTAACCAGAGGCTTTTAGCGCTTCAACTTCATCAACATCAAGACCGAAGATAAAGATGTTTTCGTCGCCAACTTCTTCACGGATCTCAACGTTTGCGCCATCCATCGTACCGACAGTCAATGCACCGTTTAGCGCCATCTTCATGTTACCAGTACCAGATGCCTCTTTACCTGCAGTAGAGATTTGCTCTGAAACGTCAGCTGCTGGAATAATGATTTCAGCCATACTTACACGGTAATCAGGAATGAAGACCACTTTCAGTAAATCAGATACGCGAGGGTCGTTATTTACTTTCTCAGCCACTTTATTGATAGCAAAGATGATCTCTTTTGCTAAGTGATAACCCGGCGCCGCTTTTGCAGCAAAGAAGAACACACGCGGGTGCATATCAAAGCCAGGTTCATTCAAAATACGGTGGTATAAAGAAAGAATGTTTAATAGATCTAAATGCTGACGTTTGTATTCGTGCAGACGCTTAATTTGAACATCAAAGATCGCAGCAGTATTTAGTTCAATACCCATGTTCTCTTGAACCCAATCCGCAAGACGCTGTTTGTTTTGCTTCTTAACCGCCATAAAGTCTTTTTGGAACTTCGCATCATCAGCAAATTTTGCAATATCACGTAACTGATCTAAGTCTGCTGGCCACTTATTTCCAATTTTTTCAGAAATTAGATTTGAAAGTCCTGGATTACAGAATTTCAACCAACGGCGAGGTGTCACACCATTAGTCACATTGGTTAATTTACCCGGGAAATATTCATTAAACTCTGGGAATAAATCACGCTTAACTAACTCAGAGTGAAGTGCTGCTACGCCATTTACGGCATAAGAAGAGACAACACATAAATTCGCCATACGCACCATACGGTGAGTGCCTTCTTGGATGATTGATAGCTTACGTAGTTTATCTACATCACCCGGCCATTTCAGTTTTACGCCTTCTAAGAATAGATAGTTAATGTGATAAATGATTTCCATATGTCTAGGAAGTAAACGAGAAATTAACGATTCACTCCACGTTTCTAATGCTTCTGGAAGTAACGTATGGTTAGTGTAAGCAAACGTCTTAGAGCAAATAGCCCAAGCCGCATCCCATGTTAAGCCACGCTCATCGACTAAAATACGCATTAATTCAGGAATACCAATTGTTGGGTGGGTATCGTTTAATTGGATCGTTTCGTATTTTGGAAGATCTTCAATCTTATGACCT
>JAAGZR010000611.1 GCA_024206155.1 Aliivibrio sp. | reverse complement strand
GTAGCTGCTGATCCAGATCTACCATTTTAATTAAATCAAATAAATGCAAGTCGAAGATAAAGAAATAAATGGTTTCTTAATTGAAACTTTTAATCAGCACGGCTTAGAAGTAGGTAAAACGCAGGGGATTTGTCCCCTGTGTTCATCTTCTAGGAAACCTGAAAATAGAAAAGCTAAATGCTCTTCTTATGATTGGGAACGTGGTATCGGTACTTGCCATAACTGTGACAAATCTTTTCAATTACATACGTTTAAACGTAAAGGCAAAGCTGAGCGTGAGTATGTTATACCTCAACAAACTAAAGTAGAGCAACTTGATAATAAAGTTATAGACTGGTTTAAATCAAGAGGTATATCTGAACAAACATTAAAAGATGTTAAAGTAGGAGTTGGTAAAGAGTTTATGCCACAGACCGGTAAAACCGAGAATACTATTCAGTTTAATTATTTAGTTGGTGGACAACTAACTAATATTAAATATAGAGATGGTCGTAAAAACTTTAAGCTATATAAAGGCGCTGAAAAAGTATTTTACAATATAGACAGTATTGTTGGTCATGATACTTGTGTTATAGTTGAAGGCGAAATGGACGTACTTGCTATACACGAAGCTGGCTATACGCCGGTTGTATCAGTACCAAACGGTGCTACGTTAAATACAAACAACCTAGATTATTTAGATAATTGCATTGATTACTTTGAAGATAAGAAAAAGATAATCATTGCAGTTGATGATGATCCACCTGGTGTTGCATTGCAACAAGAGCTTATACGTAGGCTTGGTGCTGAGGTTTGTTTTAT
>JAAGZR010000089.1 GCA_024206155.1 Aliivibrio sp. | reverse complement strand
GCGTGCTTGGCGAATAATTTTTGCTTCTTCAGGACAACTGTCTACGATAAACCAAGGGTCAACGGCAATACAGTGACCACCTACACCAGGCCCTGGGTTTAGAATATTAACCCTTGGGTGACGGTTTGCTAGTTTGATCAGCTCCCACACGTTAATTTTTAGTTTGTCACTGATAACCGAAAGCTCATTGGCGAAAGCGATGTTCACATCACGGAATGAGTTCTCTGTGAGTTTTGCCATTTCTGCAGTACGAGCATTAGTGATAATGCACTCACCACGAACAAAGGTTTGGTATAACTCAACCGCTCTCTCGCTACAGGCTTTTGACATGCCTCCAATAACACGGTCATTAGCGATAAGTTCTTGTAAAACATACCCAGGAAGAACGCGCTCCGGACAGTGTGCAACCTTGATGTCTGCACTGTCTCCCGCATCTTGTGGAAAGCTTAAATCTGGACGAGATTCTTTTAACCATGCAGATAATTTTTCTGTTGCGCCAACTGGAGAGGTAGACTCAAGAATAATTAAGTTGCCTTTTTCTAATACGGGTGCAATTGCTTTTGCTGCGGCTTCAATGTATTTAAGATCTGGGGCATTACCTTCTTTAAATGGGGTAGGTACCGCAATCATGAAGGCTTCTGCAGGTTCAGGGGTAGTCGTTGCACGTAAATTTCCAGTGGTAACAACACCACGAACGACAATATCTAAATCCGGTTCTACAATGTGAATGTTACCTTGGTTAATGGTATCGACCGCGTGTTGGTTCACATCAACACCGATGACTTCAATACCACGAGAGGCGATGACTGCTGCTGTTGGTAACCCAATATAGCCTAGACCAATGACGGAGATTTTTTTAAATGACATGGTTGTTCCTTAACAATGTAATGTCGTTACGATATTTATAATTCTAAGTTTGAAAAGTGTTGTTTAATGCTGTCAATGATACGGTCACACGCTTGACCGTCGCCATATGGGTTATGTGCTCGGCTCATGTTTTCATAGTCTGCTTGGTTAGTAAGCAAGTTTTCCACAGCATCGATAATGGCTTGTTTATTTGTTCCTACGAGTTTTACTGTACCTGCTTCAACCGCTTCGGGGCGCTCTGTCGTATCACGCATTACTAATACAGGTTTACCTAGAGATGGTGCTTCTTCTTGAATACCACCAGAATCAGTCAGGATAATGTGCGCTTGGTTCATTAAGTAGACAAATGGTAAATAGTCCTGTGGTTCAATAAGATGAACGTTATCGACTCCTTTAAGGATGCGGTTGACAGGCTCTCGTACATTTGGGTTCAAATGCACAGGATAAAGAACTTGGGTGTCTGGGTGTTTCTGCGCAATCTCAACAAGGGCTTCACAAATACGCTCGAAGCCGCCACCAAAGCTTTCACGACGATGTCCTGTTACAAGAATCAGTTTTTTAGCTGGATCTAACTCTGAAAAATGGGCCGCTAACGTTGCATTGAGATCTTGATCTTGTTCCAGTTTTTTTCTTATGAGAAAGAGTGCATCAATAACGGTATTCCCTGTGGTAGAAATACTGTTGTTGTCTATACCTTCATTCAATAAGTTTTGCTGTGAAGTACTTGTCGGAGCAAAGTGGAGTGTCGCTATCGCACCAGTGAGTTTTCGGTTGCCTTCTTCTGGCCATGGAGAATAAATATTTCCAGTGCGTAGGCCTGCTTCAACATGACCGACAGCAATTTGCTGATAGTAAGCGGCTAAACTGGTTGAAAGTGTGGTCGCAGTATCACCGTGTACAAGTACAATGTTAGGTTGAAATTCTTCTAATACGGGTTTAAGTCCCATGAGGATATTTGATGTTACATCATATAAAGATTGACCCGGCTTCATGATGTTTAGGTCAAAGTCAGGGGTAATATCAAATAGGTTGAGTACTTGATCGAGCATTTCACGGTGTTGTGCAGTAACGCATACCTTACTTTCTATGCCTTGAGCTTCACTCAGTTTATGTACCAGTGGCGCCATTTTAATTGCTTCTGGACGAGTACCAAAAACAGAAAGTACTTTAATCGGAGTATTCATCATTATCCTTAACTTTTATGATTACCATATGCGTATTGTGAATATGTATGCGTACCTTTTTTCGGTGGTATAATTTGATTCAGTACGACGCCATCGATAGTGATTTGGTGCTTAGTAAAGAGTGCCATAGTGTGCTTGTATACTGATCTAGTTGTACTATTTGCTTTAACAACAAGCAATATTCCTTGAGTAAATTTACCGATAATAAAAGCGTCTTTAACAGGTAAAATTGGCGGAGTATCCAATACTATTCGGTCATATTTTCCAGTTAAATGCGTTAGTAATTTTTCGAACGCTTTACTGCTTAATAGCTCTTGAGGGTTTGGTACTAACATTCCTGCACTTAGTACGTCTACATCTGAGGTACTAATCGTTGCGATACACTCTTGTAGTGGAGTATTCATCAGCATAATGTTAGTTAAGCCAGGATGACTGTTTGATAACCCAAAGCGTTCACCTATTGATGGTTTTCTTAAATCACAATCAATAATTAATACTTTTTCTAAGCGCGCAAAAGATTGAGCAAGGTTAATGGCGGTGGTTGTTTTACCTTCTCCAGGTACAGATGATGAGATAGCTAATAATTTTCGTTCTGCTTTTGGAAAGCTTAAGTATAACGAGGTGCGTATAGAGTCAATTGATTCCTGAAAGGCTAAGAAATTTTTATTGTAAAATACCTTTGCATCAATTGGTTTATTTTTATATTGCTTAGCTTTAACCAATGGAATAGTGCCGGTTGGAAGTAGGCCTAGTTTGTTTTCAAAATCACGAGCTGAGGTGATTGTATTATTAAAGGCGTCGAGAGATAGTACTAATATAATTGCCAAGCCAACACTTGCTACTAGTGTCGCTACTACTATGAGTTTTCGGTTTGGTTTGCTTGGAAATTCAGGTACGAGAGCATAGTCACTAAATCGAGCGTTTGCTACACTAAAGTCGCTGGTTGCAGACGTTTCTTTCTGACGTGTCAGGAATAAATCATACAATTTTGCATTGCTTTCAACTTCACGTTTCAGTGCATCGTATTCGCTTTTTACAACACTTAACGCTCTAAATTCTTCTTTTTTATTCAACAGTTCGTTTTTAAGAAGCTGCTCTTGTTCTTTTGCGCTGGAAAGCTCCTTTTTAACGCCACTAACCAGTTTACGTATTAATTGATCTGCTCGGCTTTGAATTGATTTTAATTGAGCATTTGCTTGGATCATTTTGTCGTGTTTTGGTCCATAGCGTTCAGATAGCTCGCTCACTTCTTTTTCTGCATTCGATTCAGCTAAGCGAATACTAAGGATTTGAGGGTGGTTAGAGATTAAAGCGTTCGCGCCAAGAGATGCTAAATCTCGGTTGTTATTGTGTCTTAATGCGTTATAAAGGGCTTGTGCCTCAATTCGTTCATCTGTTGCTTCAGCAATTCTATTCGTTAGGTTGGATAGCTCCGAACTTGTTAATGCGATAATTCCACTATCATCAATTAGTTTTTGTTGCTGTAAAAATGTCAACAATGCTTGCTCTGAGGCAATAAGTTTTTGCTTTAAATCTTGAACCCCTTCATTAATCCATTCTGTTGCTTGTTCTGTTGCAAGTAATTTGGATTCTAGGTTATTTTCAATGAATGCTAAGCCTACAGCGTTAGCAATTTCTGCTGCAAGTTCAGGATCTTTAGATTCAAATGATATTTTGACCAGTTGCGTTTTTCGAATTGGTGAAATGGTTAAGCGAGATTTGAACTTCTTCAATATACTACGATTAATCGCTTCTTGTTGTTCTAACAAACTTGGCTCAACTTCCTCGTCTTTTAAAAAATAGGGTTCAATTAAAGGGTGGGATAACAACTGACTTTTGAGTTTATTGAGCGCACTCGGCTCTTTTTTTATAATACTTGCATTAAACTCAGCGACTTGATCTAAATTTAATTTGTCAATAACACGCTGAGCAACTTGATTGGATTTTAATATCTCAAATTGGGTGAGATAATACTCCTTTGCACGAGTATCAATGCCGACAACTTCTTCAATCGAAATTGCTCTATTTTGAGATGATTCAATTAAAAGGGTCGCTGTAGCCCTATAGGTCGGCGTAATTGATAATGCAACCAAAACACCAATAGCAGTACACAAAAATGCAAAAAGTGAAATTGAGAACCAACGCTTTTTAACAAGATGAAAGTAGTACCCTAAATCAATCGGTTGCTCTTGAGGTGGTGAATCGTTCTTATGGTTAGCCAACATGATGAAATCCGTTTTATATTGCAAAAATCGTGGTATTAAAAAAAGCTTTGTTCGATGACAACAATGTCACCTGGTGACACACGAGAAGTGAGTTTTACTTTATTTTTGAGATTATCTTTACCCGCTTGTGTGATATACACCTTATTTCGCGCTGCTCGGTCGGTAAAACCTCCAGCAAGTGCAATGGCTTTATCTACGGTTAAACCGGGTTGATATTCATAGCCGCCAGGTTTTTTTACTTCACCATTAACATAAAAGCTTCTAAAACCAATAATACTGACACGTACTTTAGGTGATATTAGATAATCTCCTTTAAGGCCGCTAATAATTTCGTTTTTTAATTGCTCTGAGGTTTTATTTAATGCGTTTAGCTGGCCAAGGTAGGGGTATTCAAAGTTGCCGCTATTGTCGATGTATAGTTCATCAATAGAAAGATCTTCTTCACCATAAACCGATATTTGAATTTTATCTCCTGCGCCAATATTGTAGTTTTTACTTAAAGCAAATGAGCTAAATGAAATAGCAATAATTAACAATAGTAGAAAAGTTAATCTAGAAGGAAGTGCCATGTTATCCCCAATAATTGAGAGAATTAAAAGATGAAGTTGGTCTCAAGATACCAGACGTTTTGTTTATAGTTATTGGTAGCAATAGAGGAGTCGTTATTTTCATGTCTCCATCCAGCACTTATTTCAACGTAATCTCTTAGCTCATAACCAAGGGCAATGGTTGTTTCTAACAATTTATCTTCTCTGCTACTTTCTGAGTAATTATCATTAATATGGCCAAGGGAAATATTGCTGTAAAAGTGGGTAAGCCAATAGTGCTTCCAGGCAGCATCAAAGCTTGTTTTTGTGATGTAACTTGTTCCTTGGTCAGGGTCATCTGCACGTTGAGAAGCTGAGAGGGTAACTGTGGAGTAATTAAGCGGACTCCAGGTTAAATCCAAGTCCCAACTAAAGCCGTTAAAGTCATCGCTTTCAGCATTTTTGTACCTTTTATTTTGCAAGCCTAAACGTACTTTACCCAATGTTTTTCCTGTGATGTCCCACTTAGCACCAACCCAATAGTAGGTATTTAAGTTATCTTGTGATTGTGAACTAATAGGGTCTTTGAGTTTGTAATGGCGGTTAGCAAGATCCACTTCAAACAGTAAATCTGTTGCGGGTCTTATATTGTAGTAAAAAGCGACGGCACCACCAAACTCATCGTAATCTTTGTATTTTGTACTTAAAGCTTCAAAGCTAGGATCTGTTAGGTTTCGGTAGTTTTTATAGGTTTTTTGTTCGTATCTTACGTTTGACTCGATACGGCCTTGTGCATTTTGTGAACCATAAATGTGGGTGAGATTAACATTATGAATCACATATTTAACAGGTTTTGTGGCAATAGTAGATAAGTTATCTCCAGCTAAGATACCGGTACCTCGATCTTCATGAAGAGATAAATAACTGTAATTTAGACCAATACCAGCACGTTGATTAATTTTTATAAAGTTATTGGTTGTGAACATGTGGTCTAAATAGTCATCTGTATCACTGTCAAAGTAATTACCAGAGACGAGTTGATAAGCTATTTGATATTGATTGCCATTTCTATCTGATTCTAACACCAGTCCTGGTTTAACTTCGAGCATGCCTGATGAGTCTGGGTTTTCTGCTGACGAATAACTACCAATATTGTCATTGTGTTCTAATTTCACATCCAAAAGAGGGATGACTTTTAGCCCTGATGACGTCGTATAGCCATTACTTTCATTTGCGGCAACTAAACAACCTTTACTTAATAGCACTGCTGTTATTAACGCTTTTTGCAAAGTATTCATTATGATTCCTTACTATTCCTTTAGTAGGCTGTTTTTCCTGAAAAGCCTTTGAAAATGGTCATGAAAATTATTTTCATGTCTAACCAAGTGGACCATGATTGAATGTATTTAAGATCAAACTCAACACGTTTTTGCATTTTATCAAGTGTATCGGTTTCGCCACGAAACCCTTTAACTTGTGCTAGGCCGGTAATCCCAGGTTTTACTTTGTGTCGTAACATATAGCGCTCAACAATTGCTCGGTATTCTTCATTATGAGCTACTGCATGAGGTCTTGGGCCTACGATGGACATTCTACCTTGTAATACATTAAAAAATTGTGGAAGTTCATCAAGTGATGTTCGGCGAATAAATGCACCAAAAGGCGTGATTCTAGGGTCATTTTTTGTTGCTTGTTTGACGACGTTACCATTATCCATAGTGCTCATAGATCTAAATTTCCATACTTTGATTCGACGACCGTCTAGACCATAACGGAATTGTTTAAAAATAATTGGGCCAGGAGAAGACAGTTTTACACCAATGGCTACTCCAATCAGCACTGGGCTGATGAGTAAAATAATGGCGCTTGCAACGACAATGTCTTGTGCTCTTTTGAGCCAACTATTTGAACCATAAAATGGGGTATCATGAATGCTAATGGTTGGAATGTTTCCTATAGCACTGAGTCGTGATTGCATTAAATTATAGATAAAAAAGTCAGGAATAAGATAGGTGTTAGCTGTGGTGTCAGAGAAAATATTTAGGTATTGTTTAATGCGATCACTGGCTTTCATTGGCATGGATATATAAACGTGTTGCACAACGCCGTTTTGAGCAAGTTTTAGCCCTTCAGATACAGTACCCTTAAAAGGAGCAGGTAGTTTATCGAGTGTTAATCGATCTTTTTCTCGATCATCATAAAATCCAACAATATTTATCCCGAGTTGTGGTTGATTTTTAAGCTGGTTAGCAAGTTGGATACCATTATCCGTTACACCGATAATTATGGCATCTTTTCGATTGTAGCCATAATGACTTAACATTTTTAGTATTTGTTTTGCTGTATATCGCCATATGGTGAGCAATATTGGTGTGGCAGTTAACCAAACTCCACCAACCACACGAGAGTAGTCAGCACTGACTTTGGAGAAAAATGCAATAACGATTAGTATTAGAAAGGTAATGAGCCAGATCTTACTTAAACTAAGTGCTTCGTCAATAAAGCGGTAAACACGCCACGAACGATAGAGGTCATCTCGCTCAGCTACGAACAAATAGATCAGAATTCCATAAGTAACTATCATTAAGTAGTCTTTATGAAATCCACCAGTATAAAAAATGGAGGTGAAGTATAGAGTGAAGAATATGATAACAGAATCGAACGTTCTGTAGATAAGGCCAAGGCCTTGATTATTTTGATGTAATTTAAGATTAGTATCCATACTATAGCCAACAAATAGTTGATTCATCTTTGAGGGGTTAGTGTTATTTAAAAACGCTACCGCCCATGAGTTTCCGGCTCCCAATATGCCATCGTTCTTTTAAAGATTTATGATATTTATAATTTTATTGCATGTCTTTAGTGTCAAACATCTGACGGTAATATACATGTTAGCTTTGATATGTCAATATTCCGAACAATTGGATTAAATTTTTTTTAAAAAACTCGACGTATAACTTTATTTTCGGTAGTTTTTTCTCCTTATTGCATCTTTTATGTGTGATAAGCTCAGAAATAGTTGTTTTTTTTAGTGAATTTTAAGGGCGGGAACTTTATTTTTTAAAGGGAGGGGGCTGATATAAGCCTCAATTACCTGAGGCTTATCGATTCGATGGGGGATTTTAACGCTTAGCGGCCATATCACGCAGTCCTTGTTTCTCGGCGTTGCTTAGGAAAGCTAAATCCAACCCGTTGACTTGAATTTGACGCAGCTGTTCTTGAGTTAAACCTACTTTTGGTGCAGCAACTTCATATTCATAAGG
>JAAGZR010000610.1 GCA_024206155.1 Aliivibrio sp. | reverse complement strand
TATTCCCAGGCATTACTCACCCGTCCGCCGCTCGTCAGCAAATTAGCAAGCTAATTTCTGTTACCGCTCGACTTGCATGTGTTAGGCCTGCCGCCAGCGTTCAATCTGAGCCATGATCAAACTCTTCAATTAAAGTTTTTTTGGTTTGTTTCAGCAGAAACAAAACCGACTCAATGATTAATACTGATTGTTACATAAAAGTAATTTTGTGTAGTCACTCAGTTCATTGATTATTTTATTTATCATCACTTCGAAAAGTGAAAACAAACTAGTGATTATCAACTCACAAGTGCCCACACAGATTAATAGGTTTCAAATTGTTAAAGAGCTTTTCTTCTACTTTCAAAGCGTTTTCGCTTTCCGGTGAAGAGGACGGTCATTTTATCTATTTAAGCTTCAGTGTCAAGCACTTATTTGAAACTTAATTTCTAAACCATCTTACTAACTCTGATTGCAAATCCCTTATGGGATAGGCTCTCCGTGTCAGTGAGGTCGCATTATAGAGAGTTCGATCACATTAGCAAGGGCTTTTTTAATAATATTCAAATTTTATGTTTTTATGGTTAAAGTCCATACAATTCAGTGTTAAATTAGCCTTATAGACGCATTATATTAACAGTTAGTTATCATTTTAAGGGCATATAATATGAATTCTTCATTACGAAGCTATAAATCTACCTTTCCTAGTATTGGATCAAATACCTATATAGACATTTCATGTGTTCTAATTGGAGATATCACTATCGGTCAAAATTCTAGTATTTGGCCTTTGGTTGTTGCTCGAGGTGATGTAAATAGTATCTCTATCGGCGATAGATCTAATATTCAAGATGGCTCAGTATTACACGTTACGCATAAAAATACAGAAAACCCAAAAGGAGCCCCATTACTTATTGGTAATGATGTCACTATTGGCCATAAAGTCATGTTGCATGGTTGCGTAATTGAAGATCGAGTTCTTGTTGGAATGGGAAGCATTATTCTAGACAACGCTTATATTGAAGCGGATGTAATGATTGGCGCTGGAAGTCTGGTTCCGCCAAATAAAAGACTGGAAAGTGGCTACCTTTATATAGGTAGCCCAGTTAAGCAAGTTCGCTCTCTATCTATAGAGGAAATAGCATCACTTAAAAAATCAGCATCGAATTACGTTGCATTTAAAAACGACTACATAGAAGAAACTAGCTGATTTCAATTTCTCCTGAAGCATTGAACTCTTCATCTTCGATCAATGCTTCAGCTGTGTCTTCAATATCAAAACGCAACTGATTAAAAATCTCACAGACTTTCTCTTGACTGCAAACAGGTTCTCCGCTTTCTTCTTCAAGCCATGAGAATGAAACCAAACAATTAATTAAGCTTCCCATTTGCTGTGCTGAAAAACGCACACACTGGTTATCCAGATCTACGGCTAAATCATCTGAAAAGAGAATCGACTGATTCATTACATACCTTCTAAGTTTTTTCGTAATTCACGCAAAATTTGTTTACTACCTGGACGTAAGCCTCTCCATACAGTAAAGCTTTCTGCCGCTTGACCAACTAACATACCTAACCCATCATAAGCTTGGTAAGCATCGTTTTCTAATGCCCATTGGTTAAAGATGGTTTTTCCTGAACCATACATCATGTCATAGCTAATCGCACCATCAGAGAATATAACAGGATCAATTTGAGGAAGCTCTCCAGATAAACTTGCCGATGTTGAATTAATAATGACATCAAATCCTTTATTAATATCACTCATCTTTTTTGCTTCTATCTTTCCATAAGAAGAAAACAACCCTGCAAGTTGTTTTGCTTTTTCGTACGTTCGATTAACAAGCGTAATAGAAGCTGGTTTTTGTTTTAGCAAAGGAAGAATGACGCCACGAGCTGCGCCACCAGCACCAATTAATAAAATGTGCTTATCTTCTAAAGGTACTTGATACTGCAAAAAATCTTGAACTAACCCTTCGCCATCTGTGTTATCACCTAAAATAATGCCATCATCCAATTTTTTAAGTGTATTTACGGCTCCTGCTAGTTTTGCTCTTTCAGTTAATTGATCGGCAAACTGAAATGCTTCCTCTTTAAAAGGGACAGTTACATTACAGCCTTTTCCTTGTTGAGAGAAAAAAGCTGTCACTGACTCAACAAAACCATTTATTGGCGCTTCAATTGCTGAATATTCTAAATTCTGCATTGTTTGACGAGCAAATAAGGTATGAATAAAAGGTGATTTACTGTGTTTAATCGGATTACCAAAAACGGCATACTTATCCATGTAAAAATATTCCCTGCAATGAAAGTACTAAAATGATGTGAGTAACCTTACCTTAAACCTATCATTGATGCATTAGCCCTGGCGTAGCGTATTACCTGTTTTCGCATCACGAATTTCGGTTGGTTGAGTGCGATTACCCACTTCCCCCTGAAAAATGACCACACCTGTATTTCCTAGTTGAGCTTCAACTTCGGCAACACTTCGACAAGGGTCTAATCCTGAAAGGTTAGCACTGGTTGAAGTAATGGGTTTACCAAATGCGTTACAGATAGCTTTCACTTGAGAATGATCCGTTACTCTGACAGCAATACTATTAAACTGCCCTGTAACTAAAGATAGTGTGGTTGTTTTAACAGGAACAATCCAAGTGACAGGACCTGGCCACGACGCTTTAATGGTATTTACTTGCTCTTCTGTTAATTGTTCTAAATCAATATAGGGTAATAATTGCTCTATAGATGCAGCAATCAAAATTAGTCCTTTTTCTTTTGGTCTCTGTTTTACATCTAGCACTTTTAGCAAGGCTTGCTCATTATCAGGATCACAACCAACACCAAAAACACCTTCGGTCGGATAAGCAATAACATTCCCTATGTTCAAGGCCTCTACGACTTGATTTAGATTCTTCACATTAATACCACTCTCTTCTATATGTAGTATCTATTCTATTGATCTACTCAAATCACACAACCGCTTTCCTTTTTTGAATTGTCATCATTAATTAATAAGTTTATCTTTTCCTTACGCAAACGTTTTCCTTAATAAAAAATAACCGTATAATGCGGGTAACTTTTCTATATTGCCAATATCTTTATTTAAGGAGTTCACAATGAAAGTCGGTATTATCATGGGTTCAAAATCGGACTGGCCAACAATGAAACTGGCCGCTGAGATGCTTGACCGCTTTAATGTGCCTTATGAGACAAAAGTAGTTTCTGCACACAGAACTCCTCAATTACTTGCCGATTATGCAACTCAAGCAAAAGATCGTGGCATTAAAGTCATTATCGCCGGAGCAGGTGGCGCTGCACATCTTCCAGGAATGGCCGCTGCATTTACAAGCGTTCCTGTTTTAGGTGTTCCAGTACAATCTCGCGCACTTAAAGGAATGGATTCATTGCTTTCAATTGTGCAAATGCCAAAAGGTATTGCTGTTGGTACGCTTGCGATAGGAGAGGCGGGAGCTGCTAATGCTGGAATTCTTGCTGCTCAAATCATTGGAACATCAAACGATGAAGTAATGGCTGCGGTTGAAGCTTTCCGTAAAGAACAAACTGAAATGGTGTTAGAGAACCCAGATCCATCAGAGGATTAATTATGAATGTTCTTATTTTAGGTTCAGGTCAATTAGCTCGAATGATGTCTTTAGCTAGTGCTCCACTAAATATTGATGTGATCGCTTATGATGTTAATAGCCAACAAATTGTACATCCATTAACTCAACAGCCGATTGATTTATCATTAGAGCAAGCGATAAACAATGTTGATGTAATTACCGCTGAGTTTGAACATATTCCTCATCATATTCTAGATATTTGCAGTGTTAGTGGAAAATTCCAACCGACTCCTGATGCAATAAAGGCGGGCGGAGATCGTCGTCTAGAGAAAAAGTTATTAGACAATGCTCATGTTGCAAACGCCAAATACCATATCATCAATACCAAACAAGACTTTCTTAATGCTATCGATACTGTAGGGATCCCTATGGTTTTGAAAAGTGCCTTAGGTGGTTATGATGGAAAGGGTCAATGGCGCTTAAAGGATCTATCTCAAGTTGATTCTATTTGGGAAGAAATGGATGAGCTAATCAAAAACTCTCCAGATCAAGCCATGGTTGCTGAACAATTTATTCCATTTAACCGTGAAGTTTCACTTATTGGAGCTCGTAATAAAAACGGTCAAATGGTGACTTATCCACTGACTGAAAATGTTCATGTCGATGGAGTTCTAGCTTTATCAACCGCACTAGAAGGCACCAGTGAGTTACAAGAACAAGCCGATCGCATGTTTACCGCTATCGCAGATGAGCTTAATTATATCGGAGTGCTTGCTATTGAGTTTTTCGATGTAGACGGAAAGTTACTTGTAAATGAAATCGCGCCACGAGTTCATAACTCTGGACATTGGACTCAGCAAGGTACTGATGTTTGCCAATTTGAAATGCACATTCGAGCAGTATGCAACTTACCATTAAC
>JAAGZR010000609.1 GCA_024206155.1 Aliivibrio sp. | reverse complement strand
TGGTCAGCTAAAAAATATAACTATGATTCACAAGCTTTTGTATATAAGAACTTATTTGGCTATGATATGTTATTTATAGCTATAGATAAGAATACAGGACAAATTGGTGTATATGATTGCTCAGACAACTTTTACAAAACAGGTTTTGAAAAGGTTGAAAAAGCATCTGAAATATACGATTTGTTTTTTAACAACAAGGATTTCGATCCTAATAATTACTTTATAAATCAAACCCTATAATATGGCAGGAATAATAAAAGCAAGTATCAATTTAAATGCAATTGATAAAAGTAAAATAATCGAAGGCAAGAAAGGTAAATACCTACCTATTACGATTACAATTAATGATGAGCCAGATCAGTTTGGTAACCAAGGTCCTGTTTGTATAGAGCAAACTAAGGAAGAAAGAGAAGCTAAAACTGCTAAGACTTATTTAGGTAATGTTAAAGTTCTATGGACTAATGGAACATTCCCTGATAAAGTACCTTACGAAGGTGGAGGACAACAGCAACCACAAAACAATAAACCACAAGCAGTAGCTGCTGATCCAGATCTACCATTTTAATTAAATCAAATAAATGCAAGTCGAAGATAAAGAAATAAATGGTTTCTTAATTGAAACTTTTAATCAGCACGGCTTAGAAGTAGGTAAAACGCAGGGGATTTGTCCCCTGTG
>JAAGZR010000608.1 GCA_024206155.1 Aliivibrio sp. | reverse complement strand
ATACATCGCCTCATTTTTACCAACTCTTATTCTCCGGGTGTAATCACCACTGTCCCATGAGTGAATACCAGAAGATATTTCAAATCCCAGAGCTCTCGTCCGAGCAGGCTTCACGGTTGTACATCTAGCAGCTGGATTAATACCAATAGCTTTAGCTGTCTTTGTATTTTCTCTTTTTACTATACTTGCAGCGGCCTTCATATCCAACGGCAGCACAGCGGCACTCGCGATTCCTGTCATTGATACACCTATAAGGGCGTCCTTCTCTGTCGTATCTCTCCATACGTCTCTTAAATAATGAAAGTCAGTGTAACCAGCTTGTAGTGTACCTATAAAGCTTGCTTTTCTAACTCTATCGTTAAAATCCTCTTGTGATTCAATATCACTAGCATTTACCTCACATAAGTTGCAAAACTGAAAAGGTCTTAATGCTATTTCACAACATGGGTTTGTTCCCCAGTCTTTATCATTGTTAAGATAAATACCTGGTTCACCTGATCCTGATAGCTCAACACGTTTCCATAAATCCATAAAAAACTCTTTAGTTACTTTATGTCTCATTAAAACAGCTGAGTTATTAGCTCTACCACGTTGTGGGTTTACTTCCCACCAGTTACCGGCTTTACATCCGATCATTGCGTCGTCGTCAGCACTAAACAGACTAATAAGAGCAGCT
>JAAGZR010000607.1 GCA_024206155.1 Aliivibrio sp. | reverse complement strand
GCTTATGAGTGATTTGTTATCACGTCGACGTCAATTGATGGAGATGCAAACCATGGAGAAAAACCGTCTTCAAATAATGCCAAAAGAAATTACTTCATCCATTAAACCGGTACTAACAGTGATGAAAAATCAGTTAGATAAAATCGATAACAAATTACAAAAACTCATCGACAGTCGTGACGAATATAAAATTAAAAATGACATAATCCAAAGTGTTTCTGGTGTAGGGAAAGTGGTGGCATTTAATTTGATTAGTGAAATGCCTGAGCTTGGCTATATTAACAATAAAGAAGCTTCATCGTTGGTTGGTGTAGCGCCTTTCAATCGAGAAAGTGGCTCCTATAAAGGTAACCGGATGATACGTGGTGGTCGCTCTCAAATAAGAACGGCGATGTACATGGCAATGATGTCAGCAATTCAATGTAATAGAACATTTAAAGAATATTACCAGCGACTAGTCGCTGCAGGAAAACCGAAAAAAGTGGCAATAATAGCGTGTATTAGAAAGCTAGTTATTACACTTAATTCGATGGTGAGAGATGGTGTCTATTGGGATCCTAAAATGAGTTAACATTAGGAATTGACACCATAGTCACTTGTTAGGTATTCTTACTACCACCAATTACAACTTTTACATGCTTTAAATTAGTTGACAAATAATCTAGAGCTTGTTCTGCCGATTCGTCTTTTAGGTTGGGAAAGTTGTACCTCTT
>JAAGZR010000088.1 GCA_024206155.1 Aliivibrio sp. | reverse complement strand
TTAACGCTTAGCGGCCATATCACGCAGTCCTTGTTTCTCGGCGTTGCTTAGGAAAGCTAAATCCAACCCGTTGACTTGAATTTGACGCAGCTGTTCTTGAGTTAAACCTACTTTTGGTGCAGCAACTTCATATTCATAAGGAAGTTCAATGCCCTCAACAGCAGGATCATCGGTATTAAGACAAACCTTAACACCATAGTTAAGGAAAGTTTTGATAGGGTGTGATTCAAACGAAGCAACCGTGCTAGTTTGAATGTTAGAGGTTAAACAGGATTCAATACCAATGTTATTTTTTGCTAAGTATTCCATTAGCTTTGGATCTTCAATTGCTTTTACACCGTGACCGATACGCACTGCACCAAGCTCGTTGATTGCTTGCCACATACTCTCGGCACCAGCGGCTTCACCGGCGTGAACCGTTACTCGAAGCCCTGCATCACGAACTTGCTTAAAGTGGTTTATAAAGCGATCGCCTGGTTGGCCTAATTCATCACCAGCAAGATCGATAGCAACCAATTTATTCTTTTGGGTTAGAAGACCATCAAGTTCTTGCTGGCAAGCAGCTTGACCAAAAGTACGACTCATAATGCCAATTAGGTTTGCTTTTACCCCAAAATCTTTACAGCCTGCTTCAACGCCATCCACTACGGCTTCAACAACGCCTGCAATCGGTAAATTGTGTTTCATAGCCATGTAGTATGGAGAAAACCGTAATTCAGCGTAATCAATTTGTGCATTCATTGCGTCTTGAACATTTTCGTAAGCTACGCGGCGACATGCTTCTAAATCACCAAGAACCGCCACACCCCAATCCAGTTTAGATAAGAAGGCAACAAGGCTTGGCTCTGCTTCTACGATTTGTACGTGAGGGCGCAATGCCTCAAGATCATAAGCAGGTAATTCTAAGCCAAATTTTTGGCCTAACTCTAAGATAGTTTCAATTCGAATGTTGCCATCAAGGTGGCGATGTAAATCAGTAAGAGGGAGTGTTTTAGTTATCATTATTAACAGTTCCTACAAAAAAGATGTGAATGCATATAAATATTAAGAGTGAGTATAGAGAGACATTATTATGATGTCAGTAGCCGATTGGCTAAAAGCAGCGCAATTTGATGGATTGCGCTTTGATGTTAACTTATTCTGTTGAGGCTGTTCTTTAAAGTATATTATTCAATCTCTTTTAATTTTCGAGTTAAGGTGTTTCTTCCCCAACCAAGCAATTTTGCTGCGTCTTGTTTATGCCCGTGAGTATGATTAAGGGCCTTTTCTAATAATATGCGTTCAACATTTGGGATGACTTTATTTAGGATATCTATTTCCCCTTGTTGTAATTGTTTCTCTACCCAGTCACTTAATTGCGCTTGCCAATCCTCATTGATATTTTGTATCGGTGAACTTGATGTTGCAAATAATTCTTGTGGTAGATCGGCTGAAAGCACTTCTTGGCTACTTGCCATTACCGTTAACCAACGACAGGTGTTCTCAAGTTGTCTGA
Source organism: Aliivibrio sp. (assembly GCA_024206155.1). Taxonomy (GTDB): domain Bacteria; phylum Pseudomonadota; class Gammaproteobacteria; order Enterobacterales; family Vibrionaceae; genus Aliivibrio. Next base: position 10,114 of record JAAGZR010000088.1, on the reverse strand, counting down.
CATTACCTGGCCAATTACATTGACTGAGGGCTTTGCTGGCTTCGTTACTTAGAGTTTTACATTCTATACCAAGCTCTTTGGAAGCGAGGTGCAAGAAATGCTCAGCAAGTTTAGCAATGTCTTCTCTACGTTCTCTTAATGCTGGAATATGCACTCGAATGACGTTTAGCCGATGAAACAGATCTTCACGGAAGCCTCCATCGGCGACCAGTTTCTCTAAATTTTGATGAGTTGCCGCAATGATCCGAACATCTACTTGTACCGGTGAGTGTCCACCAACACGATAGAACTGCCCATCAGCAAGTACTCGAAGTAGGCGAGTTTGAATATCTAATGGCATATCCCCAATTTCATCGAGAAATAAGGTGCCTCCATTAGCTTGCTCAAATCGTCCCTTTCGAACTGCATTGGCTCCAGTAAAGGCGCCTTTTTCGTGCCCAAAGAGCTCCGATTCAATTAAATCTTTTGGGATTGCCGCCATATTAAGGGCGATAAATTCACTATTTGCTCTTGGGCTGTGTCGATGAAGAGCATGGGCAACCAGTTCTTTACCTGTGCCTGATTCTCCATTGATGAGCACAGAGATAGAAGACCGAGACAAGCGACCAATGGCGCGAAAAACTTCTTGCATTGCAGGCGCTTCACCAATGATTTCAGGAACATGGTGGGCTTTATTTGGTTTGTTCCCATTTTGTTTCTTCTGTTCTTGGCTATGAGCGAGTGCGCGCTCAACGAGGGTTAGGGCTTCATCAATATCAAAGGGCTTTGGTAGATATTCAAATGCACCTTTTTGATAGGCGCTAACGGCTGCGTCTAAATCCGAATGCGCGGTCATAATAATGACAGGCAGTTCAGGGTAATTTTCTTGAACGTGGTTAAGTAAAGATAGACCATCCATTCCCGGCATACGAATATCCGATATGATCACATCTGGCACATTACGCTCTAAGGCTTGAATGACACTTTCAGCATCACCAAAACTTTCACACATCATGTTTGTACTGGTTAAGGTTTTCTCTAATACCCAGCGAATCGAGCTGTCATCATCGACAACCCAAATATATCCTTTGCTCATAAAGTGTTCTCCGTAGCCACTTAAGTGTGTTATTTGTTATGGTTATTTAAGTGGAAGATAAATAGTAAATACGGTCTTTCCAGGCCAACTCGTGACGTCGATTTTACCGTTATGTTGGTCGATAAGGTTTTGTGAGATAGAGAGCCCAAGTCCTGTGCCTCCTTCTCGTGCACTGACCATGGGGTAAAATAAGGTGTCTTGAATATGGCTAGGTATGCCAGGGCCATTGTCAGTAATATCAATTTTGACAGCAAGGCGATGGCGCTGACCATAAATATTGGTTTGAAAATCAGTACGAGTGCGTAAAGTGATGGTGCCATCGGGTTGATCTTTTAGTACTTCAGCGGCGTTACTAACAATATTGAGAATGGCTTGTTCTATTTGCTCTGCATCCATATCAAAGTCAGGTAAGCTAGGGTCATAATCCCGAATGATTCGTACCTGATAACTGGAATTAAGCTCTATCAGTTGGCGGACTTTTTCAATGACAGCGTGCAGGTTTTCTGGCTTTTTGTGTCCTAATTTTTGAGGCCCCAATAGGCGATCAACTAAGTTTCGCAGCCGGTCTGCTTGCTCAATAATGATTTGAGTGTACTCATGTAATTCAGGCTTTGGCAGCATTCGTTCGAGCAGTTGTGCTGCGCCACGCAGTCCCCCTAATGGGTTTTTAATTTCATGAGCCAAACTACGAACCAATACTTTAGCGGCTTGTTGTTGAGCGTGTTGATTAATCTCTTGAGACAAACGGCGTTGTTGTTCGATTTGGCGAATTTCAACCAATAGGTAAAGTGATTTGTCGATCTCAATGGGGCTTGATGTTACTTCAATATAAAGTGAACGATCATCAATAATGATCTGAACATCACTATCCGTTACGCTCTGACCTGTCGTTAGAGGTTGCATTAAGGTGGAGAGATCAAATTTAGAGTGTTGGAATAGCTCATCAAAACTATGTTGGGCCATTCGCTGTGCGCTTTGAGAAAAGATTTGCTCTGCTGCTGGATTAGCATAATGAATAGTATGGTGATCATCTAGCAATAAAATCGCTGTTACTTGATGTTCAAGCAACTGTGTTGAAAAGTCCATTGTTATCCTATCGTCCTTGTACTGCAAAACCCATATCGCACCATTATAGTGCGTTGCACCTTACTTGTCAGACAGGAACTGAGGTTGTTCCTTTAGTTTGTTGATGGGCGATGCAAAAAAACAGTAATAATAGGAGATGATGCAATTCTCTTGCCGTCTTTTAGAGCAATAACGGTAATGAGGTGAGTTCCTCTATCTATATTTTTTAGTTTCCATTCTGTGGATGTCTGTGGCAGACCATAAGGTGCGCCATCGAGCAGTAACTGCAATTTTTCATTAGTGCTAAGCTTGCGAGAGAGCTTGGTTAATATGGTGATGTGGCCTCGAGAGCTGCGTATTGTCTCTTCTTGCTGTAAGTTCGTCACTGAAATAGTGAGTGGTTTCAGTTTCTTTTTAATTGACTCGGTTGCTGATGCTGTTTTTTTTGAATTTTTAGGCACCGCCGGAGAGGTTTCTTGGCTAGCAGTCGGTGATAAAGAGAGTGTTGTTACAGGCTCCTTACTAAGAGGTGCTGTATCACTAAAATGGCGAACGCCCTTGCTGTCTTCCCAGATGTAAATCGTATTCGCAGATATAGATGTTGAGAGTAAGCTAAAAAGAATGAAAAAAATATAACGCATAATGTCACCATGATATTGATGTCATAACGATACTGCAGAAATGAAATCTGGGTAAGTGTGGTCTAATAGCATTACTGTTAAAAGAGAAATTGCCAACATAAAAAAGGCTCGCTTGTGAAGCGAGCCTAAAAATAGAAATTGGATTTCAAATTGTTACGTCAGAATTAAACTGAGTAATACATTTCAAACTCAAGTGGGTGAACTGCAGTGTTAATTGCTTCAACATCTTGTGACTTAAGTTTAATGTAAGAATCAATAAAGTCATCAGAGAATACACCACCAGAAGTTAAGAATTCACGGTCAGCATCTAGTGCTTTTAATGCGATTTCTAGTGACTCTGCTACTGTTGGGATTTCTGCCGCTTCTTCCGCTGGAAGGTCGTACAGATCTTTATCCATAGCTTCACCTGGGTGGATCTTGTTCTTAATTCCGTCAAGACCAGCCATTAGCATTGCTGAGTAGCATAGGTATGGGTTAGCTGCTGGGTCACCAAAACGAACTTCGATACGGCGTGCTTTCGGGCTTGGTACCACAGGGATACGGATAGATGCAGAACGGTTACGTGCAGAGTATGCAAGCATAACAGGTGCTTCAAAACCAGGAACAAGACGCTTGTATGAGTTTGTTGATGGGTTAGCAAATGCATTGATTGCACGAGCGTGCTTGATGATGCCGCCAATGTAGTAGATAGCCATTTCAGATAGGCCGCCGTACTTATCACCAGCAAACAGGTTTACCCCGTCTTTTGCTAGAGATTGGTGAACGTGCATACCAGAACCGTTATCGCCAACTAGTGGTTTAGGCATGAAAGTCGCTGTTTTACCGTAAGCATGTGCTACGTTATGAACAACGTACTTATAGATTTGAGTTTCATCCGCTTTTGTTGTTAGCGTATTGAAGCGTGTTGCGATCTCATTTTGACCAGCTGTTGCTACTTCATGGTGATGTGCTTCAACAACAAGCCCCATCTCTTCCATGATTAAACACATAGCAGAACGGATGTCTTGAGAAGAATCAACAGGAGCTACTGGGAAGTAACCGCCTTTAACACCTGGACGGTGACCTTTATTGCCACCTTCGTATTCAGTACCTGAGTTCCAAGCTGCTTCGATATCGTCAATTTTGAAGAAAGAACCAGACATGTCAGTGTTAAAACGAACATCATCAAATAGGAAGAATTCTGGTTCAGGACCGATTAGAACTGTGTCAGCAATACCTGTTGAACGCATGTATTCTTCTGAACGCTTAGCGATAGAGCGTGGGTCACGATCGTAACCTTGAAGTGTTGCTGGCTCAAGAATGTCACAACGGATGTTTAGTGTTGGATCGGCTGTGAATGGGTCAAGTACTGCACTTGATGCATCTGGCATCATTACCATGTCAGATTCGTTAATGCCTTTCCAGCCTGCAACTGAAGAACCATCAAACATTTTACCTTCTTCAAAGAAGTCGGCGTCAACTTGATGAGAAGGAATTGAGATATGTTGCTCTTTACCTTTTGTATCGGTAAAGCGTAAATCAATAAATTTTACTTCGTTCTCTTGAATTAGAGCTAATACGTTTTCTACTGACATGTAGGATAACCTCCAGTGTTATAATATAAATATTGGCCAGCTAAGCTGTTATTTACTATGTAGCTAGAACTGTGCCAAAAGTAATAATCCTTTATTATTAATAGCTTGCGTTTTTTATTTACTAAAAACTATTTTTAACTGCACTAATTTGATCCCTAATTGCACCATTGTTGTGCGTTGCGATGAGAAGGAGCAGATAAAATTAAATTGCCATTAATTACTTCTATCCGCTATTCAGCAGTGAAATGGAAAATTTGTCAATCTAATTCCAACATAAAATTAAATTATCAGTAACAGTATTGTTCTTAAGGTATTGATATTAAATTTATTTATTTTTTTTGTAAAGATAATAAAGTCATTACTTAGATTGCTTGAATTTTGTCAAATTTGGTCGTTTTTACAGCATTTTTTTTGGCTGTAATAAATTAATTTAAAAATAATTGTGTCTTTAATCACATATTTCGTGGGTTTTGCGCTAAAATCTGTTAAATTATTGACCGTTTTTAAACCAAGTAGTGCCAATGGTGGCTCTACATGCTCTGAGTGAATTTGAATCCATGTCTACTCCACAGATTGATAAACTAAGAAATATCGCAATTATTGCGCACGTTGACCACGGTAAAACAACCTTGGTTGATAAGCTATTACAACAATCAGGCACACTAGAATCATCTCGTGGTGAGACTGAAGAACGCGTAATGGACTCGAACGACATCGAGAAAGAGCGTGGTATTACGATCCTTGCTAAAAATACAGCAATTAACTGGAACGATTACCGCATCAACATCGTAGATACTCCTGGACACGCCGATTTCGGTGGTGAAGTTGAGCGTATCATGTCTATGGTTGATTCTGTTCTTCTTATCGTAGATGCTGTTGACGGCCCAATGCCTCAAACGCGTTTCGTTACACAAAAAGCGTTCTCACACGGCCTTAAACCAATCGTTGTAATCAACAAGATTGACCGTCCTGGTGCTCGTCCTGATTGGGTTATGGATCAAATCTTTGATCTATTCGACAACTTAGGCGCAACTGATGAGCAACTAGACTTCACTACTGTTTACGCTTCAGCACTTAACGGCTGGGCGACAATGGAAGAAGGCGAGACTGGCGAAAACATGGAACCATTGTTCCAAGCAGTAGTTGATAACGTAGATGCGCCAAGCGTAGACATCGACGGTGCTCTACAAATGCAAGTTTCTCAACTAGATTACAACTCTTATGTTGGTGTTATCGGTGTTTGTCGTGTTACTCGTGGTTCTGTAAAAGCAAACCAACAAGTAACTATCGTAGGCGCAGATGGTTCTAAGCGTAATGGTAAAGTAGGTACCGTTCTTGGTTACCTAGGTCTTGACCGTCACGAAGTTGAAGTTGCAAATGCTGGTGACATCATTGCAATCACAGGCCTTGGTGAGCTGAAAATTTCAGACACAATCTGTGACGTAAACAATGTTGAAGCGATGAAGCCACTGTCTGTTGATGAACCAACAGTAACAATGACTTTCCAAGTAAATAACTCACCTTTCGCTGGTAAAGAAGGTAAGTTCGTTACTTCACGTAACATCCTTGAGCGTCTAGAAAAAGAACTAGTTCACAACGTAGCATTACGTGTTGAGCAAGCGTCAGATCCAGATAAATTCCGCGTATCAGGCCGTGGTGAACTTCACCTATCTATCCTGATCGAAAACATGCGTCGTGAAGGTTTCGAGCTAGCAGTATCTCGTCCAGAAGTTATCATCAAACATGATGAAAACGGTGTTCTAACAGAACCGTTTGAAACAGTAACTATCGATGTTATGGAAGAGCACCAAGGTGCAATCATGGAAAACATCGGTATCCGTAAGGGTGAGCTAACAGATATGGCACCTGATGGTAAAGGTCGTATTCGTATGGACTTCATGATGCCTTCTCGTGGTCTTATCGGTTTCCAAACTGAATTCCTAACAATGACGTCTGGTTCTGGTCTAATTTACCACTCGTTTGATCACTACGGTCCACACAAAGGTGGCGAAATTGGTCAACGTGCTAACGGCGTATTAATCTCGAACGGTATGGGTAAAGCAGTAACTTACTCTCTATTCAACCTTCAAGATCGTGGTCGTTTATTTGCAGAGCACGGTGATGAAGTATATGAAGGTCAAATCATCGGTATTCATAACCGTGCTAACGACCTGACTATCAACTGTCTACGTGGTAAGCAACTGACTAACGTACGTGCATCTGGTACTGATGAAGCTCAAACGCTTTCTCCTGCTATCAAATACACACTTGAGCAAGCTCTAGAATTCATCGATGATGATGAGCTAGTAGAAGTAACACCAGTAAGCATCCGTATCCGTAAGCGTCATCTTACAGAGAACGATCGTAAACGTGCTGGTCGTGCACCTAAGTAATTATTGATTCGGATTTAGCTTTAGTTAAATCACAAATTGAATAAAATTTAAAAATCCCTTTGTAGGCAACTACGAAGGGATTTTTTTTATCTGTTATGATGTACAAAGGCCGATATTTTTAAAGAGTGAATTGATGCAATTAAAAATTAAACATAAGCTGAGGATTAGCTGGTCATATCTGCTTTTCTTAAAGCAACGAATTATTCATGACAGACTAACCGTCAGTGCCGGCTATATGGCCTATATTACGTTATTGTCTTTGGTGCCGTTAATTACTGTTTTACTATCTGTATTGTCTCAATTTCCAGTCTTCTCTGGTGCTGGAGACACAATACAAGCATTCGTGATTCAGAATTTTGTACCAGCAGCCAGTGATGCAGTTGAAGCCAGTTTAAAGGAGTTTATTTCTAATGCTGGGAAGATGACGGCCGTCGGTTCGGGGTTTTTATTTGTTGCTTCGGTAATGCTGATTTCTGCTATCGATAAAAGTTTGAATTATATTTGGCGAGTAAAGAAAAAGCGTCGTCCAATGTATTCATTTTCTTTGTATTGGATGATTTTAACTTTAGGCCCTTTATTTGTTGGGGCAAGTTTAGCTGCAACTTCATATGTGGCCTCACTAAAGATCATGGATGATGAAATAGTGTCCGGTTTTTATCGAACTTTATTGGGTTGGTTGCCTATCATATTATCCTTCTCTGTATTTGTTGGTTTGTATTTATTAGTACCAAATAAGAAAGTTCGAATAACGCATGCCCTTGTTGGAGCTATGTCAGCAGGTTGCTTATTTGAGTTTAGCAAGGTGGGTTTTGCACAATACATAACACAATTCCCATCATATCAAGTGATTTATGGCGCGTTGGCTGCAATACCTATTTTGTTTGTTTGGATTTATTTATGTTGGATTATTGTCTTAATTGGCGCTGAAATTACAGCAAGTCTCGGCGAATTTGAAGGATGGAGGGCTGGTAAGGTGAGTACCAATATATTGGAATCAGACATTAAAGCATTAACAGAACAACAAGGATTGATAGAAAGTGATAGCACTGATCCAGAGAGTAAGTGAAGCTGCTGTAAAAGTAGATGGCGAAATTATCGGTGAAATTAATCAAGGTTTATTAATTTTATTAGGCGTTGAAAAAGAAGACGATGAAGCAAAAGCCAAACGTCTAATGGAAAGAGTATTAACTTACCGAATTTTTGAAGATCAAGATGGTAAGATGAACTTAAATGTGCAACAAGTAAATGGTAGCGTATTGGTTGTATCGCAATTTACACTGCCTGCAGATACAAAGAAGGGGACTCGCCCAGGATTTTCAAAAGGAGCTCATCCTGTGGATGCAGAGCGTTTGTATGACTACTTCTCTGATTTATGTAAAGAGAAGCTAGATACTCAAAGAGGGCGTTTTGCAGCAGATATGAAGGTGTCGTTAGTGAATGATGGGCCAGTGACGTTCTGGTTGCAGGTTTAAAGGCAAGGGCGAGATTCTAGAACGCTTCGCTGACTAGAAACGAGAGACTGAAACCTGCAAGGGAGCTTGCGACCGTTCTGAACCCTTAGCTCTTCCTCGCCCCTAACAACAATAAAAGGATTTATATGTTTCGATTGATCACACCAACCACAGACGCGGAATTAAAAGCGTATTACCATTTCCGTTGGCAAGTATTACGTGAGCCTTGGCGCCAGCCTGAAGGCTCTGAGCGTGATGCGTATGATGACATGAGTCAACATCGAATGATTTTGGATGGTCGTGATCAACCTATCGCAGTCGGACGTTTATATTTAACGCCTGATAATGATGGCCAAATTCGCTTTATGGCCGTTGCTGCGCATTACCAAGGTAAAGGTATTGGCGCATTAATTTTAGTTGCTCTGGAGTCTTATGCGCGGCAAGAGAGCGCCAAACGTTTAGTATGTAATGCTCGTGAAGATGCTATTCCTTTCTATGTGAGAAATGGATTTATCAGCCAAGGTGAACTTAGTGATGAGAGAGGCCCAATTCGTCACCAACAAATGCTTAAACATTTAGATCCTCTGGCTGATGTGCTGCGACGTCCAGATTGGTGCGCAGAGCTTCAAAAGCGTTGGGAAAATGAAATTCCAATCAGTGATAAAATGGGTATAAAAATCACTCAATATACAGGGTATCGCTTTGAAGTCAGTGCGATCTTAAATGCGAATTTAAATCCTCATAATACGATGTTTGCAGGCAGTATCTTTACTATGGGAACCCTAACAGCTTGGGGGATGGTATGGCTACTGCTAAAAGAGCAAGGTTTAGATGCGACCAGTATTATGTTGGTAGACAGTCATATTCGTTACCGCCAACCGATCACCGAAAATCCAAAGGGCATTACATCACTAAACTGTTTGCAAGGGGATTTTGACCGCTTGAAATCAGGTAAAAGAGCCAGAGTGAAAGTGAAGGTTGATTTATGTAATGGGGAGCAGTCTGCAGCCGAGTTTTCAGGAACGTTTATGTTGATGAGGGACTAAGAGCAGAGCGCTTTGCTAACTAGACCGCTTCGTTTCTATAAGAGCAACAGCAAGAGCAGAATTTAGATCGCTACGCTTGCAGAGTTCAGCTCTGAACTCTGCAAGGGAGCTTGCGACCGATCTGAATCCTAAGCTCTCGCTATTAATCCGCCGCCTGCATTCTTGCCCACCACGCTTCATCTGCAACGATCTGCCCGGTTTCATCAAGCTGTGGTAATTTAAGACCTTTACGCTTGGCTACTTTCGCAAGCACAGGGTGGCCACGCTCAAACAGCACCTTATTGATGTACTCTTTAGGTAACATACTCTCTTCACGATCGTACATGCCAGCTAAGTCGCGCTGACGCTGTGCTTCATACAGTACCAATGCACTAGCAACAGAAACATTCAGAGATTGCACCATACCAGTCATAGGAATAATAATATCCTGATCTGAAAGGGCTAAAGCTTCTTTGCTGATACCCGTTTTCTCGCTGCCTAAAATGATAGCTGTTGGTTTGGTGTAATCCACCTCACGAAAATCGACCGCCGTGTCAGACAAGTTAGTCGCTAAAATTTGCATGCCTTGTGCTTTTAATACCGCAACAGCATCCTCAATATTCTTATGAGTTTCAACATCTACCCAATTACGAGCACCTGCAGACGTATGCCCAAGCATTTGCATTTGCTCTGTTGGCCACACTGCATGAATTTTATGAATACCGGTTGCATCAGCTGTACGAACAATGGCAGAAACGTTATTGGATTTATGGGTTTCTTCTAAGCAAAGAGTAAGATCAGTTTGACGTGATTTTAATACTGAAGTAATTCGCTGGTAGCGTTCTAAATTCATAATTTTAATTCTTGGGATAGGTTAGAGGGACTAGGGA
>JAAGZR010000606.1 GCA_024206155.1 Aliivibrio sp. | reverse complement strand
TTTTAGACGTTTAGGGGCTCGTATCATCATTGATGATTTTGGTTCTGGATATTCAAATATCGATGAAATCATGAAACTAGAGCCCCAAGTGATTAAGTTGGATGGGTCTATTATCAAAAATGTACACCAAGATAAACGTCAACGTTTGATCTCTCAACAAATGGTACAACTGTGTCATGCCCTTGATGCCAAAGTTGTAGCTGAATTTGTTCATAACCAAGAGGTGTGTACCATTGTTGAAGACATGGGTGTTGATTACTTACAAGGCTACTTTTTAGGTGCACCTAAAGCATTAGAGTTGTAACTATGACCGCTGCGCTCGGCCTGAAACACCGTTAAAAATTGATCGTAATACTTAAAAAGAGCTTGAGCATTCTCAGGCTCTTTTACCATTTCTAAAACCTCTATTCCCGCCTCACAAGTACAGAGATTTCCTTGGCTTTGATTACGACGTAAATGGTAACGAGAGATCTCAGATGGACTCAGTTCTAGACAAGGAAGCGCCTTTAACCAAGGGCTTTTATTTACCATTTTTTTGGCTTCTTGCCATGTTGCATCTAACAGAATAAAAAGCTGTTTTTTGCTTGGATCTCTACTCGTTAAATATTCGGAACTTAAAGTTGGAGCATCACTAGGAAACAGCAACCACGCTTCTATATCCTCTTGATGTATTTTATTGATGAGCGCTTCTGGCTGAACTTTTCTTTGCCATAAATAGCTTTTGGCTTTAGGTAGGCCATTTAGTAATAGCCTGCCAGTATTGGTGAGTTTATCTAATTCGTTTTCATGGTAAAGCAAAGCAAATTCAACTTGCGACTCTATGTTTGGTTGATGATCGCAAATGCAATTATGAATGAAACCACAAACAGAACATGCGTGAGAAGGTGTTGTCATTAAGTTATTTATTATCCGTTGAATAAAGTATCAGCCCTGATTGAATAGGGAATAGTACGCCATTAACTTGCTCTTCTTTGGCTGAAATATTTTCCCCCTCCTTAGAGAATACACGCTCAGAAATCATGTATTGGCGTTGATGGCGGCTCATCAGAACATGGAGTTTGTTGTCTGTGGTTGCTTGCCATACACCGGTTTCAACCAATTGAGGTTCGTCAGTATTGTAATCGTAAGTCGTGACTGCTGAGTGATCAGCATTTAATGTTAATCCAATGGTTAATCCTGAAGCACCAACTGGACTGGTGCCTTGATAAGTATTCACCCAATTAAGCGTCGTATCTTGAGCGGCTAATGTAGCACAGCCTTGATACTTTTTATCATTAATAGTGACTTCAGAGTTCCACCCATAGATAGACTCAACCATGGTGTCCTTACAGATCCCTTTAGTCATAGTGAGTGATAAATCACGACTTTGATATACTCGTTTATTGATATCAAATTGTTGCTCTGTGATGGTTTGCACTTGTTTTTGTTTTCCAATTTCAGAGAAAATCAATTCACCATTGACCACTTGTAAACTCCAAAATGGTTCAGAGCCAAAAGCCTTGGTTGGCTGAATATTTTGCTGGCAAGATGTGCCTTCACCTGAGACTAGAGTGTTAATTTGAGAGACGACAAAACGAGCAGGGTAATCATTGGCAAAGCCGCCTTTTGGTGGCGCTTCAAAGTGGCCAATGAGCTCACCATACATAGGTTGATAAGGAGAAGATTGGATATCATTCCCTGCCTGCCATTGTGTCGGAGATAGGTTTATCCAGTATTGCTGATCGCTGTCGCAAGGTTGAATGCTTTGAGATTCATGGCCAATAATAACGGTGCCGCGCAACATGAACGTATGAGGCGTTTTTGTCTCGCTTAAGCGGTTTTGTTGAGATGCGTCTTTTGATGGGTTAGTTGCATTGTGTTGGCTGCATCCCGATAAAAACAACAAGGCGCCTAGCGCGAGTAATGAGGTTTTCATTTACTTCCCTTACATATGATTAGCCTAAATACCAGTATGCCATAGGACAGTAAAAATGCGTGAGAATTCACCTTTATCAGAGCTATTGAAATAAAATTAGCGTAAAATACGGCCGTTAATTTAAATGAGTAAAGAGAGCTATAAGAATATGAGTTGGACCCTTTCGCCTTCAGACGTATTTAGTGCATCACCAGTTGTCCCTGTAATGGTTATTGAGCAGTTGGAAGATGCAGTACCAATGGCTCAAGCCCTAGCAGCGGGTGGTATTAATGTTTTTGAAATTACATTACGAACAGCCGTTGCTCTAGAAGCGATCACAGCGATCCGCAATGCAATGCCGACAGCATTGGTGGGTGCTGGTACCGTTATTAGTACTCAGCAGTATGATCAAGCGGTAGAAGCGGGAGCTCAATTTATTATTTCACCTGGATTTACACCAAGCTTATTAGCGCATGCCAAAACAGCGGATGTTCCATTAATTCCAGGAGTAGCAACGCCATCAGAAGTGATCCGTGCAATTGAGTTAGGCTATGCCCACTTAAAATTCTTCCCAGCAAGCGCATTTGGCGGTGCATCATTACTAAAAGCAATGGCAGCGCCGCTACCACAAGTTCAGTTTTGCCCGACAGGTGGTATTAACCAACAAAACGTAAATGACTACACGGCATTAGATTGTGTGGCGACGGTTGGTGGTTCTTGGATGTTACCGAAAGACGCCATTGCAGCAAAAGATTGGGATAAAGTGACAAAGCTTGCGAAAGAAGCTGTTGAGTTGATTAAGTAAAAAAGAAAAGAATAGAAAGAATACGCTCCGCTTCTATAAAGGGTAAAAGAATATTGATTTTTCTCTTATAGGAGCGGAGCGTTTTTATTTTAGATTTTTACTTTCTGTACCCAAGCACCAACCGCTCGGTTCAGAGTAATAAATAAAAGAGTAAATGCATCTCTAGGTTGTTGAATAGGATCAACGACTTCACCTTGACCTATCCAGTACCCCATTAGCATGGTCTTGCTCCTTGCTTGAGGGGATAATTGAGCCACTTCATCGATTTGTTCATGTGCCATCACTAATATTAGATCAAATTCAGCACAAAGCTCAGGCGTGAGTTGCCGTGCCCTGTGTTGTGAAATATCGATACCATTCTCACGGCAGACTTGCTGTGAGAATGGATGAGCATGAGCATTATGTAGTGCATTTTTTGTCACTGAAATACCTGCAGATTCGACGGTATGGGTTGGTAGTTGAGCTTGTAATAAGGCTTCAGCAATTGGCGAACGGCAAATATTACCAGTACACACAATAAGAATACGCTTAAACATGATAGACCTCATTTTTTAAATCAAGAGGCTTGTT
>JAAGZR010000605.1 GCA_024206155.1 Aliivibrio sp. | reverse complement strand
GTACTTATGAATGAAACAGTAAATAAAACAGGATTATTTGATTCTCATTGGGCCATTCTTGATACACAGATAGCAACAAGAGCGGATATTTATCAAGTTGAAAAGAATTTAGAAAAAAGAATTGAATCAAACTCAAATAAGATTTTAGCGGTAATAGCGATTGCCGTTGCTTTTTTAGCTTTATTTTTAAGCTAATTTTAAAAGATAGTACCCATGAAGCCTGCAAGCGTAGCGTCTCCAGGACGAAGTCCGTCTTAAGCGTAGCGCTCTAAACTCTGTTATAGTATCCAAAATAAATGACCATGGATTGGCACATGAACTACGACATCTTTAACGGTGATGCTGATGGCATTATCGCACTTCTTCAACTTCGTCTGGCTACTCCTCAAGAATCCACCTTAATCACCGGCGTTAAGCGTGACATTAACTTAATGACTAAAGTGGATGCCAAAGCGGGTGATAACCTCACAGTACTAGACATCTCTATGGAAAAGAATAGGGCAGCTCTAGAGCTTGCTTTAGACTCTGGCGCTGAGGTGTTTTATGCTGATCACCACCGTGCGGGTGATATTCCTGAGCATGAGAATCTATCTGCTCATATCGATTTAGATGCTAATACCTGTACTGCGTTAATTGTAGATAATTTATTAAATGGTCAGTTCCATGAGTGGGCGATTACCGCCGCTTATGGTGATAACTTAATTACTAAGGCCGATGAATTGGCTGACGCTGCCGGTTTATCTTTCGAGCAAAAATCACAGTTAAAAGAGTTGGGTACCTTAATTAACTATAATGGCTATGGGGCAAAGGTGGATGATCTGCATTTTGATCCTGCTGAGTTATACCAAGCGTTATTACAATACTTATCGCCTTTTGATGTGATTGCAGATAAAGCATCGCCTTTTTATCAACTGCAAGCGGCGTATCAATCGGATATGGATAACGCGTTGGCGATAGAAGCGCAGCACAAAAGTGAGAAGCTGGGTTTATTTGAGTTACCAAATGAGGCGTGGGCACGTCGTATTAGCGGTGTTTATGGTAATCTTTTAGCAAATCAACATCCCGACTCAGCTCATGCGGTATTAACGCAAAATATGGATGGGTCTTATATGGTGTCACTGCGCGCGCCACTGAATAATAAACAAGGGGCGGGTGAGATCTGTAGCTCGTTTGAAACCGGTGGTGGGCGTGAAGCGGCGGCGGGGATTAATGCGTTGCCAAAAGCGTTGGTTGCTGAGTTTATTGCTGTGGTTGAAGGGAAGTATTAAGAGCAGGATTCAGATCGGTCGCAAGCTCCCTTACAGGGTTCAGGGGTGCTCGTGGTTGTAGCAACGAGCACAATATTGTTCCTCCCCTTGATAGATGAACTGTTGAGATTGGAAATGTTGATATAAGGGGAGGCTAGGAGGGGTTGCTAGTGATGAAGTTTAGTTTATCTGTATCATTAAATATGGTGAACCAACCCCTCTAACTCCCCCTTGTATTAACGCTATTGATCTCATGGCTATAGCGTTTAAGGGGGAGAACCTTCTTTGGTGCTGTTAGTTCAATAATCCCCTGAAGCCTGCAAGCGAAGCGTCCTGAAACCTAGTCTTTAGTTAGCGCAGCGTATAGACTCTTATTCAATAAATTTAAAACAGAGAAAAACAATGAACATATTAGTCACTGGCGGAATGGGTTACATCGGTAGCCACACATGCGTACAAATGATTGAAGCAGGATTAACGCCAATCATT
>JAAGZR010000604.1 GCA_024206155.1 Aliivibrio sp. | reverse complement strand
GTCCTGGTTTTCCAGCACCTAAATAATATCCTTATCCACTTGAAAGCTAGCGATCTAATGATGCAATTATGGAGCTTTCCTTTGCTTTTTTGTTGCTCATAATAAGCCTTTGCCCAAAATGAATAACGTATTGAAAACCCTGCCCACTCAACAAAGGTTTGCTTTAAAAAAGTAGGACAGCTATAGCGCCAATGCACCCACTTTTTCTTGCCGCTACGTTCAATCACTGGGGCAATACCGGCATATTTCTGTAATTCAGCAGCATTTTTATAACGCTCTCTATTGCTACCAAAGGCAACGAGTAAACGCGGAGCAAGCTGTGGCCCAGCACCAGGAAGACTATCAAAAATAACCTTGTCCTCTTGTGATTTATAGGCTGGCTTTATCGCTTTATCTAGCGTTTCAATGCCTTTGAGTAAGACTCTATATTGCTTGATAAGTACTTCAACCAACAATTGGTTTGGCGTTATAACTCCCAAGTCTTCTGTTAATGGCATGGCACTTTTTATGCTCCTTATACGGGCTTCATTTACGTTAGGATAATGAGAATGATGACTGTTAAAAAAGTCGAGTAATGTTTGTTTTTTAGCGCGTTTCACTTTAGCTAGAGAAGGCCATTTACTGATAAAGTCACAAAAAATAAAGGTATCTTTTTCCTTAAACCATTCAAGCACTTGAGGATAATAATTCTTCAAAGTGGCTGTGATTTTATTAGACAAGTCGACACTGTCTTGTACTAAGCTTCGGCGATACTCAACTAACTGTGCGAGTGAGCGCATAGGCGCAGATTCAGGCTCAATAACGGTGAGTTTATCCATATGTAGCGAAAGTATTTCCACTTGTATGAATGCATCACTCGGATCATCCTTGGCATTACTTGGCGTAAATGCTTTGCGATAATTAGCGACAGATGAAGGGTTAATGGTAAACAATGTAAGATGACTATATTTGGCTAAGGCATAAATGAGCGGGCCTTTTTTGAGCTCACAAGCAACGGCAATTTGTTGATTTGGATAGCGCTGTTTAAGGCTCATTGCCCAGTCATGTAATGCTTGCGGTTTATTTTTAATAATACAATAGTGGTATTTTTCGGTGTTGATGGGGTGTTCACAAATGTCATGTTTTGTATCTGCCCAATCAATACCGATTAACGCTGCAAAATCATTGGTATTATAAGCTTTCATTTTTTAACTCCTACACGTAAAGTTAATAATGGAATATGCTCAAATCTCGTTTCTCGCAGGTCTTATAGATAGCCGTGGTAGCAATCCCTGAGTATGCGTTTTGAAATGAGTTGCTCTGTTGGCTCGAACGTCTTGTTAGAAACATTAAATGTTTGCAAATCAATATTCGTAGCCAACAGAGGCATGTTCCACTTAATATAATAATAAGTTATCTTATTGAATTAAGTGGCTTGGTCGAACTATAAGCAAATCAATCAGGACTAAAAACAGTTGGCTTTTGCTCCTGCGTCGCTTAT
>JAAGZR010000603.1 GCA_024206155.1 Aliivibrio sp. | reverse complement strand
GGTTTTGGTTTCTTATGGTTTAACACGTACCCAGCACAAGTATTTATGGGCGATGTAGGTTCATTAGCGCTTGGTGGTGCATTAGGTACGATTGCAGTATTAGTTCGCCAAGAGTTCCTATTGGTTATCATGGGTGGTGTATTCGTTGTTGAAACTTTATCGGTAATTCTTCAAGTTGGTTCATATAAACTACGTGGTCAGCGTATCTTCCGTATGGCACCAATCCATCACCATTATGAGTTAAAAGGCTGGCCAGAGCCTCGCGTTATTGTGCGTTTCTGGATTATTTCTATGTTATTGGTTCTTATCGCATTAGCGACATTGAAGGTACGTTAATATGAGTGGTTTTGGTGGTGTAAAAAATGTTGTAGTGGTTGGCTTAGGCATGACAGGTTTGTCTGTTGTTAAGCATTTACTGAGACAGCCTGAAGCGTTAACAATTAAAGTGATTGATACTCGTGATACACCACCAGGCCATGACCAATTGCCTAAAAATGTAGAGTTGCATTCTGGAGGGTGGCAACAAGATTGGCTGATTAACGCTGATCTGATTGTTACTAATCCTGGAATCGCCTTAGCTTCACCTCAACTAAAGCCTGCAATGGATAAAGGAATTCAGATTGTTGGTGACATCGAGTTATTTGCTTGGGC
>JAAGZR010000602.1 GCA_024206155.1 Aliivibrio sp. | reverse complement strand
TCTACGCTCCCATTGAGTAATGAAAGCAACAGAAGCAATAATAATGGCCGCACCTAACCACAAACGTCCTGGAGGTGCCCAACCAAAGACTATCCACCCAGCTAACACATTTAATGGCAATTTAGCGTGATCAAACGGCTGCACAAACGACGCATCAGCAACAGCATAAGCTTTTACGATAGCCCACTGAGCTAATGCTGTCATTATCCCTGCACCAAATAACAATAGCCATACGTTCATACCGCTTGGTGTTTGCCAATCGGGTAACGCCAGTAAGATATTAAATGGGGTAATAAGAACCAAAAGATACACCACCATAGTCGATGGTGAATCGTTTGACGACATCTTCTTAACCATTAACGAATAACAAGCCCAGAAGAAAGCAGCGCCAACAGGTAATAGCGTTGCCCATGTAAAACTATCTGCCCATGGCTCAAGAATAATCATCGCCCCTACAAAACCAGCTAATGTTGCACACCAACGAGCCGCACCTACCTTCTCTTTTAAGAATAAGCCAGAGCCAATAGTCGCAAATAAAGGAGAGGTCATTAATAGGGCTATGCCTTGCCAAATCGGAACTGGGTAAGCTAGTGCCCACAACCACAGTTGAATACCAATTACCGACAAGAATACACGCAGCGCATGCATACCAAGATGTTGAGTACGAAGTGAATTACGAAGCCCTAATGTGCGTAAATACGGCAAAATAACAACAAGTGCTATCGCGTATTGAACCAGTGCTACCATGGTTGATGGTAAACCAAAGTTCATACTGACGTATTGAGCAATACTGTTAACTATCGCAAAGGCAAGGCCTGCAGTTAACATCCAAGACGCACCTTGGACTGGTTGATGCTGAGACATAAAGGTCATTATTCACATTAAAAAAAGGGAAACAAATCATACGACTGTTCCCCTCATTTGCCAACCGTTAAGCCCTAACAACCCCCTATAAACTGGGCTTATTAGATCATAAATTTATGACTTAAGATTTTTAGCATCCATTTTTTGTGTTTTAACAGCAGCCTTGCCCTTGGTAACCAATTTGGTGTATCCAATATGGTTTTAGCGTGAGAGAATGTTTGAAAGCCTTCAATGCCATGGTAACTCCCTACTCCTGAATCACCAATGCCTCCAAAAGGAGCATCATCGGCAGCAACATGCATTATAGTGTCATTAACGGCTAAGCCACCACTGTGTGTTTTCTGGCTAATATTTTTAACCAACTGCTTATCTAATGACATTACGTATAATGCTAATGGGCGCGGACGAGTCTGAATATAATTCAAGGGTTCTTCGATCTTGTCATAACCAATAATTGGCAATATCGGCCCAAAAATTTCCTCTTGCATCACTTGCATGTCGTCAGTTACGTTCGTTAGTAAACGAGGTAAGAATGAACGCCCATCTATTTTCTCAACATCACCAATCGTCGTAATTACAGCTCCTTTCTCTTGGGCATCATCAAGATAGTTATTTAGACGATTATATTGAGCTTGATTAATAATATGACTG
>JAAGZR010000087.1 GCA_024206155.1 Aliivibrio sp. | reverse complement strand
TCATTCCTTTGGAAACACTCAGATCAACTTCGTTTTTGAATTCTTGACTCATTCTACCGCTGCGTTTTGAAAGTTGCATTAGTTTAATACCCCTGCGAAAATAACGGTTTTTGAAGTCAGTGCAAGCAAGACGAAGGATTTAAACAACATGGCAAACGGAAAAGGCGATAAACCCAGAACAGTCAATCGAAAGCAATTTGCAGAAAACTTTGATGCTATTGATTTCAGCAACAATGAACATTGTGGAAGACTATGCTGCGAATGCAAAAAGGTTTTACCGATTGACTGGAACTACGCTGCTTGCAAATCATGTGCAGAAAAGATCGATTATGATTACGCTCAAGACGACATGAACTACCAAGCTTTCAAAGAAAGATAGCTATGAGCCTCTCGGAACTTACTTTAGAAATTGGATATTAAATTGACAGCATATCAAAGAAAAACAAAATACTATCGTGGAGTGGTCTACGAGTACAATTTGCCAGTTGGTCATTCATGCCCTTTTGCAAAATTATGCTTAGTCAAAGTAGACAAGAAGACAGGGAAGTTTGAGAACAAATCAAGCAATTACAAGTGCTACGCTGCTGCTGCCGAAAGATTCCCTGGAGTCAGAAATAGCAGATGGACAAATTTTGAAAATGCAAAAAATAGCATAGTTCCTCATCCACCAAAATTAGCAAAGTCAATTCGAGTACACGGCAGTGGAGATTTTTTTAGCCAGTCATACTTTGATTGTTGGATTGATATTGCGCTGCAAAACCCAGAAAAAGAGTTTTGGGCGTACACAAAATCTCTTAAATACTGGGTAAGAAGAATCACAGAAATCCCTGATAATCTTGTGCTTACAGCAAGCGTTGGTGGCACAGACGACTATCTTATTTCAGATCACAACCTAAAACACGTTGTTGTTGTTGCATCAGATAAAGATACGTTACTTCCAATTGATACAAATGATGACTTAGCAAGAGACCCGTCAATAAAATGCTTCGCTTTAATAGATAACTACGCAAAAAAATGAGCCTCTCAGAACTGATGACATCGGTCTTGCAGCCGATATTCGACCTGCTCCCGAGGCTTTCACAACGTCCTGCGAGCAATGAATGGGGGGTACGCGATAGTTGGCTTGGCGGAGTGACTCACTTTGAAGCACCATTGTTTCATGTGCCTGTCACTACGCATGCAGAATATTGGCCGAAATGTGAAGTACCCATCGACACTGGACTTCAGACGCTGACAACCGCTGACAACAAAACTGTCTCGGTCAACGCAACTCTCATCATCAAGATTGAAGAT
>JAAGZR010000601.1 GCA_024206155.1 Aliivibrio sp. | reverse complement strand
TGAGATTAAATTAGTGATCATGCTTTTATTTAACATATAAAGCCTATGTAGATAGAAGAAGAAAATTTTGTGAAGTTTATCAGCTACTAAAAGCTGACAACAAGTGAAAATGTGTTTTTGATCTGGATTGTTGAGTGTAAACTGAGGCGATACACATTAGCAAAGATGATTTAAGGATAGGCGATGAGTATTTGGAAGCGTCCGATGGACTTGGCAATATTAAATTCAACATCACGAAATACTTTGATGGAAGCCTTAAATATTGAGTATTGTCAGTACACTGATGGCTCCCTTACTGCGTCAATGCCTGTAAACTCAACAGTACATCAACCATTAGGCATGTTACATGGAGGAGCTTCTGTTGCGTTAGCTGAGTCTGTTGGATCTATTGCTGCTAACTGGTGTGTCGATGAAACAAAATATTGTGTAGGGTTGGATATTAATGCCAATCATATTCGAGCAGTCCGAGAAGGCACTGTTTACGCTAAAGCAAAACCGGTGCATTTAGGTGCAACCACTCAAGTTTGGCTAATTGAAATTAAAGATCAACGAGAACGCTTAGTTTGCACCAGCCGCTTTACGGTTGCTGTGATGAAAAAGAAAAAGTAGCGGCTGTTGTGGAGAAGAAAATGGAACAAAATGAAATTTTAAGTCATGCTCATGAGTTACCAAAGATCCCTAAAGTGATCCGTGAGATGATGGAACTTGTGAATGACCCAGAAGTAGAGCTTCAAGAGTTAGCTCGTACTATTTCAATGGAACAAGTGGTTAGTGCTCGTGTTATTCGTTTAGCGAACTCTGCACATTTTTCTCGTGGTAAAAGTGTGTCATCAGTTGACCAAGCAGTGGTTCGTCTTGGGCTTGAGCCATTAAAAACACTAATTATTGCATCGTCATTAGTCAGTGCATTTCCTTATGTTGAAGTGATAGATTTGGAAGCATTTTGGCAAGAGACATTTGAAGTTGCTATATTAAGTAAGGCCATTGCTCAAAGTTGCGATGTAAATCCTAATGCTGCTTTTACGGCTGGTATGTTACATAACATCGGTGATTTGATGATTTATACGGTGATGGCAGATCAAGTTCCGGCTATCTTTGAAAAAATGGAAACGGGCAGCTCTAAAGTGTCAGCACAGCGTTCAACCATTGGTACGGATAGTGCAATTCTTGGCTCAAAATTGGCTGAGAGTTGGTCTTTTTCTGACGAGTTGGTATTTGCTATTTCTGAGCAATATGAACCAAAAATCGATAATATTTATTCACCTTTAGCTGCAACAGTACGTTTAGCCAACGCAATTAACCGACATTGGGATGAGCTTGTTACTATGGATGCAAAATCGGTTTGGCTTTCTGAGCAAATTGAAGCGGATATTTTGTCTGTAGATGCATCGATTACTGAAAAAGTGGATGCTGTGAAAGGTTCAGGCATCGAAATGGCTAGATTGGTAATGTAAACATGCAAAAAGAGTGGATGTTATCGGCATTGATTGGAACTTTTTTTGCCATTGTTTCATATTTAGCCCCTGATTTTATTGTCAGCAAAGTTTTGGTTATTATCTCAGTGATTTTTTTGGCGAAAGCAGTAAAAGCTATTTTTTACTCACTAAAATATCGCCAATATGAGATGTAGTTTCTAGAGACCTACTTAATCAAAATCGAGTGGGCTTTTGGTTCCTGAAAAATGTAAACCAATTACATGCGTATAAATTTGGGTCGTTTTGATATCAGAATGGCCCAATAATTCTTGTATTGTTCTTAAATCACCTCCACGCTCTAAAATCCTTGTAGCAAAGCTGTGTCTAAATGTATGACTGCTGGCTTTTTTGTCTATTTCTACAGTTCTTATCGCTGTTGATACTTGTTTTTGTACACTTCTATCTAGTATGTGATGTCGTCGCCGCTTTCCTGAACGGGGATCTTTACTGATTTGTTTTGATGGAAATACATACTGCCACCCATAGCTTTTGGCTCTGTGTGGGTATTTCTCTGCAAGAGCAAAAGGAAGATAAACTTCATCATCACCATTAATTGCATCCATTTGATGCTGTTGTTTTACAAAGGCTAATTGTGTTTTAAGTTCTTTTATTATACTTTCAGGAAGTATGGTTGTTCTGTCTTTGTTGCCTTTTCCGCTACGTACGGTGAGTGTTTTGTGTATTAAATCAATGTCATCAACTCTTAAGCGCAAAGCCTCATTAATTCGTAATCCACTGCCATACATGAGTTGTGCAATAAGCTTTGTTGGATGTTTTAATTCGTTTATTACAGCCATTGCTTCATTGTGAGTAAACACTGTTGGTAGCTTAGTCGCTTTCTTTGAACGCTTAAAATCTAAGCTATCAACAGATTGTTGTAAAAACTCTCGACATAAGAAAACTAGAGCATTTAATGCTGTTTTTTGAGTGTTGGGGGATACATTTTGTTTCACAACAAGATGATCAAGATATTCAGGAATGTCAAAAGCATCAATATTATCTTTTGATGTGTAATTATTGTGCCTAATAAAACAGCTTATCCAGTAGATGTATTGTTTTTCGGTATTGTAGGCCATTGCACGGCTACGTATGAAAATTCGTATTTGGTCAGTGAAGCGTTGTGAGTCTGGTTTAAGATCTAATGGGATGTCCATGGCTCTGACTTTATAGGTGAATAGATGGTATTTATTGTAGCTGCTGAAATTTGACCTGCAATGTGGTTTCGTATATTTGCAAGGTATATGGAATTTTGTTGGAATTGTTATTTTAATCAATTACATGGAGCTAAGATGGAGGAATGGGATATACGAATCAGTATCTTATATTTTCTATGTTTTCATGATGGTTTATCTGTTAGAACGCTGGTTTTAAAGTAGAATACGGTGTTATTGTGGTGGTGGAATATATTCGGTAGAGATTACGAATGTGATAGGTATAATTAAATGTTACACGAACTCTAAGATTGCAGTTTTTTGGCTCAGTTCAGCGATTGAGCCATTAGTTTTTTAGTCGTGAAAGTAAGGTGGATTTCCTTTTTCTTTGTTGCCTTTTAATATTCGTTTTATCAGGTTCGGCAATTGAC
>JAAGZR010000600.1 GCA_024206155.1 Aliivibrio sp. | reverse complement strand
GTCAGCATATCAACGTAAATCTACGAGAAAAGAAACCAACGGACGTTATTGTTACGCCTCGTCGTGCGGTGCAAAGTGACTTAGAAGGCAGCTTTGTGATGGTACTGACGGAAGGAAATATTGTTGAACGACGTAATGTTACCTTGGGTAAGCAATTGCCAGAAGGGGTGATTATCAGTTCTGGTCTAGAAGCGAATGAGCAAGTGCTAGTGAAAGGATTACAACGTGTAAGAAATGGCGTTCAGGTTCGTTTAGAGAACGTGGAGTCTTAATATGTTAAGTCGATTTTTTATACAGCGTCCAAAGTTTGCCCTGGTTATTTCTATTATTCTCACGCTTGCCGGAGCCATTGCATTAGCGATCCTTCCAGTAGCGGAATACCCTAAAATCAGTCCACCTTCAGTAAGCGTTAATGCGTACTACACAGGGGCGAGTGCAGAGGTTGTCGAGCAAGCCATTGCTGACCCAATAGAAACCTCGGTCAATGGGGTTGAGGATATGATTTATATGTCCTCAAAAAGTGCCAATGATGGCTCGTATTCGTTGAACGTTACCTTTGATGTGGGTACGGACCCTGATATGGCTCAGGTTAACGTTCAGAACCGTGTAGCGCAAATAGAATCTAAACTGCCACAAGAAGTACGCATGGTAGGTGTGACCGTTAAAAAGCGCTCTCCTGATCTTTTGATGGTACTGAACTTCTACTCACCTGATGGTAAGTATGATGACCAATTTTTAATTAACTATGTAAACCTAAACATTAAAGATCAGCTGGCTCGTGTCACAGGTATTAGTGAAGTTGGTGTACTTGGTGGTGGTGAATACGCAATGCGTGTTTGGCTCGATCCAGATAAAATGACCAACTTAGGGTTAACTACCTCTGATGTTCATGCCGCATTAGCTGAACAAAACGTACAAGTTGCGGCAGGTAAAATTGGTGCTGCGCCTTATGCCAGTGCGCAAGATGTGCAGTTTAACCTAGTAACTAAAGGACGTTTAGAGTCAGTTGAAGAGTTTGAAAATGTGGTG
The DNA here is from genome assembly GCA_024206155.1 of Aliivibrio sp. GTDB lineage: Bacteria > Pseudomonadota > Gammaproteobacteria > Enterobacterales > Vibrionaceae > Aliivibrio. The sequence continues at coordinate 7,144 of JAAGZR010000600.1, read as the reverse complement.
CTTCGTGCAAATAACGACGGATCATCAGTTTATCTAAAAGACATTGCGCGTGTTGAGTTAGGTAAGAAATTTTACGACGGTAATGGCCAATTTAGAGGAAAAGACGCCTCTATCGTAACGCTGTCTCTGCAATCGGATGCCAACGCATTAGAGAGTGGAAAAGCCGTAATGGAGATGCTTGAAAAGCTTAGTGCGACTTTCCCTGAAGGCTTGGGGTATGAAACCAGTTATGACACCACGCTGTTTGTTGCAGAATCCATTAAAGGGGTAGTAAAAACCTTAATTGAAGCGATTTTATTGGTAATCGCGGTAACGTATCTGTTCTTAGGCAGTGCGCGTGCAACGCTAATTCCAGTTGTTGCAATCCCAGTATCATTAATTGGTACCTTTGCTGTGATGCTTATGACCGGGTTTACCATTAATACCGTAACCTTGTTTGGTCTTATCTTAGCCATTGGTATCGTGGTGGATGACGCCATTTTGGTTATCGAAAACGTCGATACCATTATGAAGCGTGATCCGTCATTAAGCCCAAGAAAAGCCACGTTAATCGCGATGAAAGAAGTAACAGGCCCAATTATTACCTCAACGTTGGTTCTGCTTGCGGTGTTTATTCCTGTTGCAATGCTTCCGGGTATTACTGGAATTATGTATCGCCAGTTCGCATTAACCATCTGTATTGCGGTAATTATCTCATCAATTAATGCGTTAACGCTTTCTCCTGCATTGTGTTCTTTGGTGTTAAAGCAAGGTGGAGATAATACGGCTCGTTGGTTTAAAGCTTTCAACCGTGGTTTAGATAAAGTTACTAATAAATACGGTGAAATTGCGGGTTTCTTTGTTCGAAAAACAACGATTTTGATGGTGTTTTTTGCTGTAGCGCTTGGCTCGGTGACTTACCTTGCGAAAAATACGTCAACGGCATTCGTTCCTCAAGAAGATAAAGGAATTTTGCTGGTTAACGTGCAGTTGCCAGATTCAGCATCACTTTCTCGTACTGAAGAAGTGTCAGCAAAAGTGCTTGAGATCTTGAATCAAGAGCAGGGTGTTGATGGCGTTACTATTGCCAATGGTTATGCGTTTTTAACAGGGGCGGCAGCTTCTAATGGCGCGTCATTGTTTGTGAAATTAAAGCCTTGGGATGTTCGTAATGAAATGGAGGGAGATAACTCATCATTCGCTATTACGAATCGTATCAATGGCCGTGCCGCAATGGAATTACCAGAAGCGGTGATTTTCGCGATGGGTGCGCCAGCAGTTCCGGGAATGGGCGCTGCTTCTGGTTTTGAATTTGTGTTAGAAGATACGCTAGGTCGTAATCGTACGGATTTAGCGAATGTAATGAACCAAGTGATTCAAACTGCCAACCAGCAGCCTGAAATTCAATACACCTTTAGTACTTTTCGTGCCAATGTTCCACACTACTATGTGGATATTGACCGTGCAAAAGCAAAACAATTAGGCGTTTCATTAGGTTCTATTTTCCAAACGTTGCAAGGCAACCTAGGTTCAATGTACGTGAATGATTTCACTATGTTTGGTAAGAACTTCCGAGTTACGATGCAAGCAGATGGTCAGTATCGTAGCAGCATGGATGATTTGGATAAATTCCACGTTCGTGCAAGCTCTGGTCAAATGGTGCCATTAAGTACATTAGTGACTTATGACACGGTATTTGAACCCGATGTAGCGTGGCGTTACAACATGTACCGTTCAGCCGTTATTCAAGGTCAACCTGCCGCAGGGTACTCGAGTGGTGATGCGATTGCTGCGATGGAGCGTGTTGCCGCTGAGGTGCTTCCTCACGGTTACCAATATGAGTGGACAGGCATGGCTTACCAAGAAGTGAAAGCGGGTAATCAAGCGATTTATGCGTTTGCTTTAGCGCTGATCTTTATCTATCTATTTATGGTAGCACAGTACGAGAGTTGGAGTATTCCTCTGGCGATTATCCTTGTGGTTCCTGTGGCGACATTAGGCTCCTTTGTGGCCTTAAATTTAGCCGGAATGCCGTTGAATCTATACGCTCAAATTGGTTTGGTTCTCTTAATCGCACTGGCCGCAAAAAATGCCATCTTGATTGTAGAGTTTGCGAAAAACGAACGTGAAGAGAAAGAGACTGATTTAGATAACGCATCGGTGAATGGTGGTCGTTTACGATTCCGCGCGGTAAACATGACATCGTGGTCATTCATCTTAGGTATTCTACCATTGGTGTTTGCATCAGGTGCCGGTTACATCAGCCAAAATTCTCTGGGTGTGTCACTGATTGGCGGCTTACTGTGTGTGTTATTGGTGGGTACATTACTTATCCCTGGTTTCTATGCCATGGTGCAACGTCGTCGTGAAAAACTGCACGGCGGAAGTACCAAGCTTGTTCACATTGATGATGAGTGATTAATTGTCTTAATTAATTACTAACAAAGGAGCCTTCGTGGCTCCTTTTTGTTTTGATGCTTCTTGATATTAAGATCTCATTTTGAATGCGATCCGTTCGAAGCAAAGAATACGAAGGTATATACTCGACCTTTCTTCATATGGCTCCACGCATTTAATTTTCTTTTCTCAGAGTATCCATCAATGCAAAAACACAACGTAAAATTTATTGCTGCCGATATGGATGGCACATTGCTTAACGAGTATAGCCAGTTAGACCCAAGGTTTTTTGATCTTTATCAGCAATTAGAAGACAAAGGTATCATGTTTGCTGCGGCGTCTGGACGCCAGTACTACAGCTTATTAGAAACTTTTGAGCCAGTGAGAGATAGCATGATGTTCATTGCGGAGAATGGCACGTTAGTGATGCATAAAGACCAAGAGCTTTACAGTTGCACGATAGATAAACCATCAATCAAAAACATTATTCAAAGTGCGCGTTCGATAGATGGAGCACACATTGTATTGTGCGGAAAACAATCTGCTTATATTGAAACCCAAGATCCACAAGCATTATCCGAGTTCTCTAAATACTATCAACGTTGCCAGTATGTAGAAGATCTTCTTGCGGTTGACGATGAGTTTATCAAAGTTGCAATTTGTCATTTTGATGGCTCAGTAGAGCATATTAATCCCATAATAAGTGCAGAGTTTGGTCATACACATCAAGTGGTGGTCAGCGCTAAGATCTGGCTCGATGTAATGAATGCGGTTGCCTCTAAAGGGGCTGCGATCAAACATCTTCAAAACACGCTTGGCTTTAGCTTCCAAGAGACAATGAGTTTTGGTGATTACTTAAATGATTTAGAAATGCTGCAAGAGAGCTACTACTCTTATGCGATGGAAAACGCACATCAGCAGGTGAAAGATACAGCACGCTTTATCGCGCCAAGTAATAAAGAAGCAGGGGTATTCACCGTGATTAAAGAGCAAGTGTTATAAGCGTTTACTTATCGTACATTCGATATTAAAAAGCCCTAACAACGCGTTAGGGCTTTTGTTTTTCTAGTACATTGAACTGATATTAGAGCAATTAAGCTAGGGCTAATTCACCATCATTTTGTTGATGAGAAATAGAATCATCATAGAACTTATTTTTTACGATTTTTGTACCTGCGGTGCCATTAAGAGCATCTAAAGCCAAATGTAAATCGGTAATGATACCAATTGAAATATCGACATTTTCAACATAATTAATCATCGCATCAATTTTTGGCTGCATAGAGCCTTTATCAAACGCATAACCTTTTAGCTCTTCAGTTGTCGCAATGTCTAATTTGATTTGGTTTGGCTTGCCGTAATGGAAAAATACTCCATCACCATCGGTTAAAATTAAGAAAAAGTCGGCAGAAATTTGTTGAGAGAGTAACGATGCCGTTGAGTCTTTATCAATAACACAATCAATATTTGAGGTGATGCCATTATCATCAGTACAAACAGGAATGCCGCCACCGCCACAACAAATAACGATGTTATCGTGCTGCAAAGCTAATGAAATCAATTCACTTTCACGAATATTTTTAGGAGCAGGAGAGGCAACAACGCGTCTAAAATAATCACCATCTTGGCGAATAGACCAATCAAACTTTTCTGCAAGCGCTTTGGCTTCTGTTTCTGAATAGACTTGACCAATGAACTTCATCGGATCGTTAAACGCAGGATCGGCTTTATCGACATCAACATGAGTAAGAATAGTTGATACGTTACAATCAACGCGGTTACGTAATTCTTGTGCAAGCATGGTTGCTATCATCCCTTGAGATTCGGCAACTAAGCAGCTAAGGGGGTAAGAAGGAACAGCATCAAAGGCGTCATTTTGTTGGCTTAATAAACCAACTTGTGGACCATTTCCATGAACAATAGCAATACGGTAATCTTCACTTAATTTAGCAATAGATTCTGCCGCTACCTTTACGTTTTCAAGTTGATTTTCATAAGAAAGAACCTGGCCACGACGCAATAGTGCATTGCCGCCTAGGGCAATAACAATTGTTGGTTTCATTGTTGTACGACTCATTTTAAATTTTCTCAATGCCACATCAGTGCTGTTATCACCAAATAGAGATTCATTTTTCTCTGTATTTAGCCAGCGTCTATTTATCACAAATCTACCGTATTCAGCATCCCCTTAATTTATCAAGGGCTGCGAAGACATAGACTGGACATTGAGCGGGGATTCTATACTGGAAATATCAGCAACGCACCGTATTTATTTTATAAATAGAGAATATATGTAATTAGGTGTTTCTTTGTATATAACTTATCAGCTGATGTTAAGGTAGTGTAATAAACTAAAGTAAGAGATTTTGTAGAGATATATTTTATTGTAATTTTAGCTCTGATAAGGGGAATGCCATAAGTAAGTCTCTACTTATGGCATTTTTATTATTGTTTATTGGCGAGCTGTTTTTTCTTAAACAAGGCAATAAATGGGATCAGTAATAAATACGAGGCGAGTATAAATCCAAACGTAGATACGAACGCCATCATTGCCGACTGCTGATGCAGCAATGCTTGGATTTGAGCTAAAAATGTAGGATCAGTTATATGATGCCCTTGAGCATGGGCAGCCTGCTGAAGAATCGGATTACTTAGCGTTAAATCTCCCCCTAACGAATTCCACTCTTTTTGCTCCATGCGGCTGAAGTAGGTATTCACAATAGAGATACCAAAGGATCCCCCAATGGTACGGAATAAGTTAAACACAACGGCACCACTCACGGCATTTTCTTTCGATAGCGTAGAGTAAGCCAATTGACTTAATGGTGAGAACACCAACCCCATGCCTGCACCTTGAATAATACTTGGAAGTAGAATCCAATACATATCTATATTTAATGAGTATTTTATCATTAAATAAGTACCGTAAGCATTGAGCAGTAAGCCAATTACAATCAATACTTTTGCATTCAGTTTATCCATGTAACCTGCGAGCATAACTAGCACGATGGCAGAGGTTAACCCTCGTGGTGCCATAGCAAGACCAGTTGTATCAACAGGGTAGTTTAATAATTGCTCTAACATCATCGGTTGTAATTGGGTAATACCAAACATCCCCATAGCAAAAGCGCCCATAACTAAGCACGATACGGCTAAATTACGGTCTTTTAATAGCCAAACGGGAGCAATATCCCCTTTGATTTTGAACGAGCGGCGAACAAAATAGGCAATAGAAATAGCACTAATGATTGAAGAGAATAAAATCAAATTAGAGCTAAACCAGCCTTTTTCATTCCCTTGGTCAAGCACCATTTGCAGTAATCCAATCCCTATAGTCATACCAATTACGATTGGCCAGTCGATCTTTGTTGGGCCTTTATTTTCAATCTTCACATAAAAGAAAATAAGAGATAAACAGATAAGGCCAACAGGAAGATTGACATAAAATATCCATCGCCAATCCATATTTTCAGTAATGATCCCCCCTAATGTAGGCCCTAAAATTGGACCAAGTAATACCCCAACGCTAAATAAAGCCATCGCTTTACCACGTTGTTCAGGAGGATAAATTTGGACCATAATCGATTGAGATAATGGGATCACCGAGGCACCAAATGCCCCCTGCATGATCCGAAAGGTCACCATTTCGGCCAATGAATCGGCTTGACCACATAATGCAGAGGTAATGATAAAACCAGAAACAGAGATCAATAACAGCTTTCTAACGCCAAACTTTAGAGATAAAAAGCTGGCCAAAGGAATAAATATTGCCTCAGCCATAGAGTAAGAAGTAAGTACCCATGTGACCTGCTCTGACGTTACTCCTAATGCGCCCATCATATGGGGAAGGGCAACATTAGCGATAGTCATATCAAGTAATACCATAATGGCTGAAAGCATAACAGCAAGAGTGACTAAGGTACGCTTAGAATCAGCCTCATCACTTATGTTTTTATCTGTCGGTGTAATGACATGAGACATGATAATTTCCTTTTGCCGATTATTTTTCTAAAGGCGCTAATGTATCAACCGTTACTGATGCACTAGCCCCTACTCGTAAAGGAAATTTCAGTTTATTTTGTTCATTATCTAGTTTTATACGAATAGGAAAACGTTGCGGTACTTTTACCCAGTTTCCTGTTGCGTTTTCAGGTGGCAGTAATGAAAATGAAGCGCCACTGGCAGGAGATATTGCTTCAATCACACCAACGTATTGCACATCAGGATAAAGATCTAAGGTGATGGTGACTTTCATACCTTTTGTTACTCGTCCTAAATGAGTCTCTTTAAAGTTTGCTTGAACCCAATAAGAGTTTGCTTCTACTAAAGGAGCTAATGCTTGCCCGGGAACCACGACACTACCCGGATGAACTTGAACTTTACCAAGTGTACCATCGTGATCTGCAAATATATTTGTGTAAGATAATGATAAACTCGCTTGGCTTAATGCTGCTGCAGCCTTTTTTACTTCAGGAGATGCGTCCCCTTTAGCACCTTGAGATTTGATGAGTTGAGACATTCGTGCTCTCGTTGCGGTGACATTGCTTTCTGCGGATGATAATTTCTGACGTGCATCGTCTAAATCTTGTTTTGGAAGTAAGTTTTTTGCGGATAATTCTTTAATTCGTTTATAGGATATTTGAGCATCGCTAAGAGTTGCTATGGCACTTTTTACATCAGCACTGGCAGCTAATATTGCATCGTCTGTGGCTGCGTTATTTGATGTTGCCATCTCATAGGCCGCTTTTGCTTCATCGAGTTTTGCTTG
>JAAGZR010000599.1 GCA_024206155.1 Aliivibrio sp. | reverse complement strand
GATAAATTATTTTATTTGTAAATACTTTAGTACTTCTGTCCAATTAGGATATTTTTCTGTACCGAACTGTATTAACTCACCTTGAAAATCACCTGCGCCATTTGCAGTTCTGTCATCGATAAGTATATCGCCACGTAATAAGCTTTTATTGTTAGACAATATTAATCTTTTATGAGCTTTCGCACCTAAATATTTACTAACCCATAAGCGTTTCTGTGTCCAAGAATTTGGGATATTCCATGGAGCGGTCGATAGGATATAGACGTCGTAGTCTTCATCGAAGCATAATTCATTGAACGCTTCAACAGCACCTGCCATTGGAGGTGGGTCTTTGAAGACATTCTGATGCCAACCTTGCTTGTCTAAGTTAGATTGCAAGTCGACGAGTACGCCGTCCATATCTATATAAAGTGTTTTAGATTTCATCTGAGTTATTTATTTAGTTTATCTCTTAAGTCCCATATTCTATAGTATTTCTCTCTTAATTTAATATTATCTATGTCATCATCAAAGTGACTTTCTATGGGTTTTATGTCATCATAGAGTTGAGCCATCAGTGTTTCACATGATAAAGTGAGATCGCTAATTTCTTGTTTAGTTAATTGCATAGTTGTTTAGTGTTAGTAGAAATCGTAGTAGATATCTATTACGTTAGACTTTTGCTCGTCAGTGAGCTCATTGAAATGCTTGTCGTATAATCGCCAAGATATTTTTAGTAGTGTATATGATTTTGTAGCCATAGTATTTAGTTTTAATAGTTAATAATTTGTTTAATCGCCTGTATAATTATCATGAGTGGATTTACTTGCATAATACTCTGCGGCGCCTGCATTAGTCAGTTTACGCTTGTATTCGTATTGTACTCGATTATCTAATAACTCATCGATTTTACTTTGCATTTCTGCTTCTGTATCTGCAGGAAATGATATTAAGTGATAAGGATAGAAGTTAAAGTACTTGCATGTGTATGATGAACACTTTTGTCCATTAGATGCAGTCCACTCACGATAGTTATATGGTATATTTTTATATTGCATAGTTGTTTATTATATTATCCAAAGAATATATTATTTTATTTGTAACCTTCTACAATTTCTTCAACGTCAAGTGATGTAAAGTATCCTTCGCCGAATT
>JAAGZR010000598.1 GCA_024206155.1 Aliivibrio sp. | reverse complement strand
TTATGATTCTCAAGCTTACATTTATAGAAAACTATTTGGTTATGAATTTATATTTATAGCTATAGATAAAAAATCAGGTCAAATAGGTTTGTTCGACTGTTCTGATAAATTTTATAGTTCAGGCGAAGAGAAAGTTGAAAAAGCTTCAGAAGCTTATGATCTATTTTATAACACAGAGGGATTTGACCCTCACCAATATTTTGTAAACCAAACCCTATAATAATGGCAGGAATAATAAAAGCAAGCATTAACTTAAATGCGATAGACAAATCAAAAATAATAGAAGGTAAGAAAGGAAAGTATTTGCCTATAACAATTACAATCAATGACGAGCCTGACCAATTTGGAAACCAAGGTCCAGTAACAATGGATCAAACCAAAGAAGAAAGAGAAGCTAAATCACCAAAGCAATACTTAGGTAATGTTAAGGTTGTTTGGACTAACGGAACGTTCCCTGATAAAATACCTTATGAAGGAAATGGAGCACCTCAACAAAAAGCTCCAGCTAAAGTAGAAGAAGATCTACCATTTTAATTGAATAAAATAAATGCAAGTCGAAGAAATAGAAATAAATGGTTTTCAAATTGAAAACTTTAATCAGCACGGCTTAGACGTAGGTAAATCGCAGGGGACTTGTCCCCTGTGTTCTTCTTCTAGGAAACCTGAGAATAGAAAAGCAAAATGTGCTAGCTATGATTGGGAACGTGGTCTTGGTACTTGTCATAACTGTGATAGCACTTTTCAATTACATACATATAAACGTAAAGGTAAAGCTGAACGTGATTATATAATGCCTGAAATTAAAAAGGTTGATCTTGTAGTTGATAAAACGTTAGAATGGTTTAAAACCAGAGGGATATCTAAAGATAC
>JAAGZR010000597.1 GCA_024206155.1 Aliivibrio sp. | reverse complement strand
GCGTGCGCTACTTCCTACACAGTAAGTAATAATATAGCGCAAGAGATCGCTGCATCATCATTCGAAGCAGGTAAAGAAGCTAAATACAATGAGATCAAGCAAAGAGCTGAAGACATTAATCAATACGGCGAAGGTTATTTCACATCACACGATGTTCAAGAGATCTTAGAAGGTTACTATGACGACGAAGAAGGTCTCTAGTTACAAACAAAATACAATTACTATTGGATAATATAATAAAATAAACTTATGCAACAAATAAAATTCTTATCAAACAATCAAATATTACTTAATAACCAACTTTATCAAGGTTATAATATCGGCGAGTTACCAAACACCTTTGGTTTTATATACAATGAAGACGAAGACAAAGACGGTATCAGCGAATGGTTTAACTACAAAGGTCTTACTTATGTCGCCAAGTAATATGAAAGAGCTGCTAATCTATGCAGAGCAGCAAAAGAAACTACGTGCAAGCGAGCATAGGCGCAAGCACGCCCACGATGGTTTGTGCAGTGGACTTACTCAGTCGGAGTATAATAAAATGACTGTAAGACAAAAGACTACCTTTTCGAAGGCTAGAAAGTTCACTCACAACCGTATGTGGCGAGATAATACAAAGAAATTTACAGTAGAACAACTAAAACTAATAAAAACACTATGAATAAATGGCAAGACGGGTTGAAACACCTAACTACGTGGCAGCAAGAACAACTACTACTCGAAGAACAGTACGTAAAGCGTTTGCTTATCGACTACGGAATCAGAGAAGTAACAACACAGCGGCAAGCTAAAAACGAAACTCGTGAGTTTGAGTTTCCTGTACCCTCGTTTAGCAGGCAAAGACTAAAGTATTATACTAGGAAAAGTAATCCTTTGTGTAATGTAAAAGACTTACCTCGACTACGCATTGCTTG
>JAAGZR010000596.1 GCA_024206155.1 Aliivibrio sp. | reverse complement strand
CTTTAGAGTGGGCAACACTATGCGCTGCAACCACGGTTGGAATGATAGGCGTACATTGGTCGCATCGATTTCTCGCACACCCTAAAGTATTTACGGTTGCCGCTTTGATCCCAATGGTTCCGGGAGTCTTTGCATTTAAGGCAATGATCGCCGTGGTAGAAATTAACCATCTTGGTTACTCTCCAGAGTTATGGGCCATGATGATTGATAATTTAATTAAGACCCTATTTACCATTGCGGCACTTGCGATTGGTCTTGCTATGCCTGGGCTACTGTTTTACCGTAGAAAATCTATAGTGTGATAAAGGTATTAATTTGTTATTCTACGGACCAGTTTTTTTGCTTAATAAAATGAGATTTAGAATAAATGAAGATTAGTATGATTGCAGCCATGGCACATAATGGGAAAATTGATAAATCGTGCAATCTGTCAAATTCTCAACCTCGAATTATTGGTAAAAATAATCAAATGCCATGGCACTTACCTGCTGATTTTGCATGGTTTAAGCAATGTACTATGGGTAAGCCAATTGTAATGGGGCGTAAAACCTATGAATCGATTGGTCGTCCTTTGCCAGGTCGTTTGAATATTGTATTAAGCCGTGATGCTAATTTGCAAATCGATGGTGTGACTTGCGTAACTTCAATTGAAGAAGCAAAGCAAGTTGCAGGTGATATTGAAGAGCTGATGATTATCGGTGGTGGGTCAATTTACCAAGCTTGCCTTGCTGATGCGGATAAGTTGTATCTGACGTTTATCGATGCTGATATTGATGGCGATACGCAGTTCCCTTATTGGGGTGAGGGTTGGAAGCAAACTCATTCTGAAACGTATTCGAAAGATGAAAAAAATGAGTACGATATGGAATTTGTGGTTCTTGAAAGATAAGAGCAGGGCTCAGATCGCTTCGCTAGCAGATTTCAGAGTTAGACGTTGATATTTCAGCGTTTAACTCTGAACTCTGCTAGGGAGTTCACGACCGATCTGAATTCTTTGCTCTTATAGTCTCTAGTCAGCGAAGCGTATAGTTCCTAGTACCTGCTTTCCTCGTTACTGTTTTATTGCTTTCTGCGTAAAATACTTCCCATCATCAACACGATACATCGTCATATATTCCCCCCATACACAGCCTGTATCGAGCGCTATTACGTTATTTTCCTCATGTCCCATCAATGCCGCCCAGTGACCAAAAATCACTTTATGTGAAAGGGGAAGACGATTTTCTAGCTCAAACCAAGGAAAGAGTTCATCATTATTAATTTCTTGAGGTGGCAGCTTACATTCCATATCTAAGCGACCATCAAAATAACAGAAACGCATGCGTGTAAAAGCGTTGATAATATAACGGTAGCGCTCAATACCGGTAAGATCTTCTCGCCATACATCAGGCTGGTTATCATACATATTCTCTAATAACCAAATCCATTTGTCCGATTGTAAAACCGCTTCAACTTCATGCGCGCATTCAATGGCAGTATTAATATCCCATTGAGGGGAGATCCCTGCGTGACTCATTACGATGTTATGTTCAGAGTTAACGGCTAATAAAGATTGATGACGTAACCAAGTTAGTAACTCCTTACTATCAGGTGCCGTAAAGATAGGCGCTGTTTTGTCTTTTTCTTTAACGCGAGAAATGCCCTGAGATACCGCCAGTAAATGCAAATCATGATTACCTAAAATAGTCACGGCTGCTGATCCTAATGACTTTACAAAGCGTAAGGTTTCTAATGATTTTGGCCCGCGAGCAACCAAATCTCCTGTTAGCCATAGTTGGTCAGTTTCTTTATTAAAATTGGCCTGCTCTAATAAGAGCTGTAGCTCATCTAAACAACCTTGAATATCTCCAACAAAGTAGGTCGCCATATCCCTTTCCTCAAATTAGTATAAAGCTTGTGCCAATAGGTATTAGATAGAAAAAAGGTGACAATAAAGTCACCTTTTAATATGCATAATTTATGAATACAAAAACAGTTATTTAGACGTTTCTGTTTCAGCTTGATAATTGTCATTTAACCAGTTTGCCATATTAACAAACTGCTCTAATGTAAGGTTTTCAGGGCGCATAGTAGGATTAATGCCTAATTCTTCTAGCTGCTCTTTAGTTAGTAATGCTTTATAACAGTTACGAACAGTTTTACGACGTTGGTTAAAGCCTTCACGACACACACGATCAAGCCACTTTAAGTTCTTCGCAGGGTACGGTAATACTTCATAAGGTACTAAGCGAACAACTGCTGAATCTACCTTCGGTGGCGGAACAAACGCTGTTGGTGGCACTTCTAATACCGGCATTACTTTACAGAAGTATTGAGCCATAACAGTTAAGCGACCATATGCTTTTGTACCAGGGCCCGCAGCCAGGCGGTTCACCACTTCTTTTTGTAGCATAAAGTGCATGTCTAATACGTCTTTATGGAACTCAAATAGATGGAACATTAATGGTGTAGAAATATTGTATGGTAGGTTACCAAAAATACGCAGTTTGTTGTTTTCTTTAATTAGCTGAGTGAAGTCAAAGCGCATTGCATCGCCTTCATGAATAGTCAGTTTACTGCCTAATTCTGGGTGGTTACGTAAACGTTCAGCTAAGTCACGGTCAAGTTCGATAACAGTAAATTTATCAACTTCGCGGCCAACAGGTTCAGTGATTGCACCAAGACCAGGACCAATTTCTACAAGGTTTTGGCCTGGTAGAGGGTTGATAGCAGATACGATTCCATCGATCACATAAGGGTCATTTAAGAAGTTTTGACCAAAGCGTTTTCTTGCTTTATGGCCTAAATGGACATCATTTCTTGTACTCATTTTTTCTCTACCAGTTCAATTGCATGGGTTAGTGCGGTAATAAAGCTTCCTGCATCTGCTTTTCCAGTACCCGCCAATTCCAATGCAGTACCATGGTCTACTGAGGTTCGGATAAACGGTAAACCTAATGTAATGTTTACTGATTTTCCAAAGCCTTTAAATTTTAACACAGGAAGCCCTTGATCATGATACATCGCTAGTACCGCATCCGCTTCTTGTAAGTATTTATCTTGAAATAGTGTGTCAGCAGGTAATGGACCAATAAGATTCATTCCTTCTTTTTCACGTAATTCATTTAATGCTGGTGCCATGATATCAATTTCTTCACGACCAAGACAGCCATCTTCACCGGCATGAGGATTTAATCCGCACACAAAAATTGATGGTTTAGCAATTCCAAACTTAGTGATTAAGTCTTGATGTAGAATTCGAGTCACTTGTTTTAAGCGATCAGCAGTAATGGCTTTTGATACATAAGCGAGTGGTATGTGAGTCGTTACTAACGCCACACGTAAGCCTTCAGTAGCAAGCATCATTACCACTTGTTGAGTGTTTGATTGCTCTGCAAAAAATTCAGTATGACCACTGAATGCAACGCCGGCGCGGTTAATGATGCCTTTATGAACAGGACCTGTAACAACAGCGTCAAATTCGCCATCCATATTGCCTTGTGCAGCTCGGCGTAATGTTTCAAGAACATAATGCCCATTCGCTTCATTGAGCTCACCTGCAATAACTTCTGCGCCTAAAGCAATATCATCGACAATTAAAGTGCCTGCTTTATGAGCTTTAGCGGGAGATTGCGTATTATACTCTTCAATTGAAATATCAATATTTAGTAATCTAGCTCTCTGCTCTAGCGCGTTTTTATTGCCACAGACAACTAATTGATGCGGCCAATTTTGTTGTGCAATAGTAAGAACAAGATCTGGTCCAATGCCTGATGGCTCTCCAGGAGTAATGGCAATTCGTTTAATCTTATTCATTATCTTTTTCACCATTATCATCTTTTAGTATTTCAACATAGGCACTAGCACGGATTTCTTGTAACCAAGCGCCAGCTTCTTCGTTAAATTTACGATTCATTAAAATGCGGTATGCTTTATTTTTCATTGCAGCATCGGTTCTATCAACTTGGCGACGCTCTAATACTTCAACAATGTGCCAACCGTGAACGGTTTTAAATGGTTCACTGATTTGACCAACAGGCAAAGTTTCTACTTGGTGTTTAAATTCTGGAACATATAAATCAGGTGTTTGAAAGCCTAGTTCGCCATCTCTTGCTGCTGAGCCTGGGTCTTGGCTATAGCGCTTTGCCATTTCAGCAAAGGTATCGTTGCCTGCTTTAATATCCGCAATAATAGTGTTTAACTGACGTTTAGCGCCTTCATCACTCATGATGACCGAGGTTTTGATTAGAATATGACGAGCATTCACTTCCGTCACCGCCACGGTCTCAAGGCCTTTAACATCATCAATTTTCAGAATATGGAAACCCACACCAGAGCGGAATGGACCTATAATGCTGTTTTTTCCTTGTCCCGTAATTTGGTCTGCAAAAATGGTTGGCATTTCTTCTTTACGCATCCAACCCCAATCGCCACCTTGAAGTGCTTTAGGACCTTTAGAGTAAGTATATGCCATGGTAGCAAAATCAGCGCCTTGTTTTAGGCGCTCGGTAAGCTCATTAGCTTGCTGCTCTAATGCTTCTTTATCTGCTTGAGTAGCGCCATCTTCTGCTCGTAATTGGATGTGGCTGATTTTGTATTGCACCGTTGCCTGAGTCTCTTCAGCAAGTAATAGAGCAAGACTTTCTACCTCTTGAGGAAGGATATTAATACGGCGACGTACTTGAGCGTTTCGAGCTTCACTTGCCGCGATCTCTTTACGAATTTGCTCACGGAAACTGGCGTAAGATAATCCTTGATCTGCGGTTTTTTGTTGCAGTTGAGCTAGGGTCATGTTGTTTTCTTTGGCTATGTTCTTCAGTGCTTCTTCAAGTCGAGTATCGTCGATACGAATACCCATTTTTTCAGCTTGTTGGCTTTGAATCGTATCAACAATCAACTTCTCTAACACTTGCTCACGAAGTACTGATTCTTCAGGTAGTGGTTGATTCTTTTCTTGAGCATTGATTTTTACTGTTTTCAGTGAAGTATCAATATCGCTTTGTAATACAACGCCTTCATCAACAATCGCTACAACACGATCTAATTCAACCGGTGCTGCTTGTACATTAATGGTTAGCATAAGTAGTAATGTGCTAACTAATGGGAGTTTCCAGTTTTTCATAGTGTCATCCAAGAGTAAGGAGAGTGAAGCGTCCGATTAACATAAGACGCTTCAGGTATATCCGTATAAATTAATTGTTTAAATAAAATGGGCGACCGTAGCCCAGTGCGTTAGTTGCTGAGCCAGAGGTGATACCAGTATTACTTCCCAAACCTCGAATG
>JAAGZR010000595.1 GCA_024206155.1 Aliivibrio sp. | reverse complement strand
AACTCAGGTAAATATACATTACGCATCAAGCCTCGTAATAATGGGCAGAGAAGCAGTAATGTTACTGAGTTTCAGTTCTATGTTGAAGTCCCTTGGTTTTTTGCTCCTTGGTTTATCGTACTAGTGCTTTCTTTATTAGTATTCACTGTTATTGGTATTTATTCTTGGCGTTCTAAAGAGATAAAGAAGAGTAATGAGAGATTGAAGAAAAGCGTAGAAATTAAAACTCAGCAGTTGAGTAATCAAGGCAAAGTTCTGGTTTCTAGTAACCGCCAACTACAAAAGTTACTTACTGTAAGGCAGCATGTTATTTCTGAAATTTCAGAGCAAGCTCAGTTACCAATTAAAGACATTCAAGCCGATCTACAGAAAAAGGGCTCATTAATAAATCTTGCTTTAGCTAATCAGTGTGAATACAGCTTAACCCTATTAAAGCAGCTTTCTCATATAGAACCGCTAGATTTACGACAGAAAAATATGCGAACTAATCAAGTGCTGTCTTTATTACTAAGAGCAGTATCTAAAGGATGGAAAGAGGAGTTCCAAGCTAAAGATATCGATCTTGAGCTAGAGGATAATTCAAAATCTTGTTCAATATATGTTCAACCGTTATTGATCGATGCCATTTTTAATAATGTACTTTTAAGTTTATTAAAGAGAGGCGAATGTGGGGAGAAGGTTAATATTCGTATTGAATCTGATGATGTACGAGTAACGATTTACTTTATTAGTGTCGGACAATGTATTCCAGAACATGAGCTTAATGAATTAAAGAGGGTTGATTTAACTCAAGCAATTGAAATGTTTAATCAGGCAGTAGGTTTAGTATCGGTTAAACAGCTTACTGTACAAAATGGCGGTCATTTTGAAATTGTAAAAAACACCGACAAAGATAATGAAATATTATTATCGTGGCCAATAGCGCTAGATATGTTAGCTGATAAAAAACTTAATGAAAGTGTCGATACAAAGAGTAATGAGTTAAAGAGTGTTAACCAAGAATGGTTAATTAGTGTGTATACAGTTGTGGAAGAGAATTACTCTAACCCTGCATTTGGAACCAGGTTAGTTGCAAAAGCATTATTTATCTCAGAGCGAAACTTTCAACGTAAATTTAAGCAGCTCACTCAGCGCTCGTTTATGGAATATCTGATTGACGTTAAGTTAGAAAAAGCCTGTGAGTTATTAATTGCAGGAAGTAAAGTTGCGGATGCAGCATTTGATTCTGGTTTTAATGACCCTTCGTATTTTAGTAAGCGATTCAAGCGACATTATGGTTTATCTCCCACACAATTCATCAGTGAGAATGAGGAGTGAGTAAAAATACATATGAGCTAGTATCTCAATACTATAGATAGATTCGTCGACTTACAAAGTAGAGATATGTATTGAAAATAAGGTTTTGACACTTTGTGGAGAGGCTAAGAAGAGAAAAAAGATCGCGACGTAGCCGGGGGGACTACGTCGCGGGCACCAATGGTGCCTTCGCTTGCTGCCGAGGTAATAAGATAAATCTCATTACCTCTATTAGAATAAAAGTTTGAGAAGTTTCCCTCTCGATGTAGAAACTATACGTTGCCCTTCTTTTTTTACATATCAAAATAACGACAATCTATTGGTATAAATCCGCCACCAATAAAAATCCATTATAAGTATATGAAAATAAATATTTTTTTAATTTATCGGTTTTATTTCTATTTTGATGTTATTTTGACGTTGTTTTTTTGTTTAAATTTTTTAACGTAATTGACGGCGACATGGAAGCGGTATCACAAAAGATATTTTCCGCGTAAAAGTTTAAATTTATAGGATTCTTGTCAATTTACTGACAAAAATTGATTTAGCACAAGAAAATTGTGGGTGTAAGTTATAAAATGAAACGAAATAATAACGATTCTCACTATCGTGGAGCTTGAGATGAAACTAACGCAATTAGATAGCGGAAAAAAAGCCGTAGTAACAGATATGTCTTTATTACCAACAGATACAAGAAAAAAGTTAATGGTAATGGGAATGTTACCGCATACGGAAATTTCTATTTTGCGTAAAGCTCCAATGGGTGACCCCTTACAAATTAGCGTAAGAGGCACTTCTCTCGCCATTCGTAAAAATTTAGCCGAACAGATCACAGTTAAGGAATTATAAGATGCAGTATCAAGTACTAACTGTAGGTAACCCAAACAGTGGTAAAACAACCTTATTTAATGGCTTAACTGGTGCTAAGCAACAAGTTGGTAACTGGGCTGGTGTAACAGTCGAAAAGAAAACAGGTAAATATGCGTGTTCAGGTGATGAGTTTTTATTAACGGATCTACCTGGTATCTATGCATTAGACAGTGGTAATGATGTAAATAGCCTTGATGAAACTATCGCTTCGAGAGCGGTTCTAACTCATGACGCTGACGTTATTATTAACGTGGTGGATGCATCTTGTTTAGAACGTAGCTTATACATGACATTACAGTTGCGTGAATTGGGTCGACCAATGATCGTTGTACTGAATAAAATGGATGTATTAAAGCGTCAGAGACAAGTACTTGATATTAAAGGTTTAGAGAGGAAACTAGGTTGTCCTGTACTTGCGCTTTCTGCAAACAATAATGGGCAAGTTCATAAATTTAAAGAAAAACTACATAAGTCTATTGCTCAAGGCATAAAAATGACTTCGCTTGATTTGACGTATGGCGAGCAAGTTGAGACAGCAATAGAGGAAGCGTCATCATTATTTACAAGTGATTATGCATCAAGTCGTTCACTGGCTATTCGTGCACTAGAAAATGACGCGTTGGTATTGAATGCATTAGAGGCAGAAAAAAGAAATGCAGTGGCTAATATCGTTAATGTATTAACGACGAAAGTCGAAGCTGATTTTCATATTGCGGATTGTCGATACACATTTTTACATCAATTATGTCAGCAATTACGTCGCCAAGAAGGTGGTTTAAGCCACAGTGTTAGTGAGAAAATTGACCGTGTAATTTTGAATAAATGGATTGGAATTCCTTTCTTTTTCTTGGTCATGTACCTGATGTTTATGTTCTCTATTAACATTGGTAGTGCATTTATTGATTTCTTTGATATTGGTGTTGGTGCATTACTCGTTGATGGTAGCCATTATTTATTAGATGGCCATTTGCCTGTTTGGTTAGTTACACTTATCGCTGATGGTGTTGGTGGTGGTATTCAAACCGTCGCGACATTTATTCCTGTGATCGGTTGTTTATACTTATTCCTATCTCTACTTGAAAGCTCTGGTTATATGGCTCGCGCTGCTTTTGTACTTGATAAAGTAATGCAGAAGATCGGTTTACCAGGTAAAGCGTTTGTTCCTTTGGTTCTAGGTTTTGGTTGTAACGTTCCTGCTATTATGGCGACTCGTACGTTAGAGCAAGAGCGTGAACGTAAACTGGCGGCATCAATGGCTCCATTTATGTCATGTGGCGCACGTCTTCCTGTTTATGCTTTGTTTGCTGCAGCTTTCTTCCCAGAAAATGGTCAGAACGTAGTATTTGGTTTGTATTTCTTAGGTATTTTAGCGGCTGTTTTCACAGGCTTACTATTGAAGCACACAATATATCCAGGCCGTAGTGATACGTTCATCATGGAAATTCCAGATTATGAATTTCCAACAATACGTAACATCATGATTAAAACATGGCAGAAACTGAAGCGCTTTGTTCTTGGTGCAGGTAAAACGATTGTTGTTGTTGTAACTATTTTAAGCTTCTTTAACTCATTGGGTATGGACGGTTCATTTGGTAATGAAGACAGTGAAAACTCGGTATTATCAAAAGCCGCTCAAATCGTAACTCCAGTATTAGCGCCAATTGGTATTCAAGAAGATAACTGGCCAGCAACCGTGGGTATTATTACCGGTATTTTTGCAAAAGAAGCCGTAGTCGGTACATTAAACAGTTTATATTCTGATCCTGCTGATGAAGGTGCTGAGTTTGATTTAATGGCAAGTCTTGAAGAAGCGGTGATGTCTATTCCTGACAACCTATCAGGCCTAAGCTATTCAGATCCTCTGGGTGTTGAGGTGGGTGACTTAACAGACTCTAGTGCTGTTGCAGAAGATCAAGGTGTTGCTGATTCAATCTTTGGTAATTTACAAGCTCACTTTGTGACAAGCGCAAGTGCGATGGCTTACTTAATCTTTATTCTGCTTTACACTCCATGCGTGGCTGCAATGGGTGCGTATATGCGTGAGTTTGGTCGTCAGTACTCATACTTTATTGCGGGCTGGACAATGCTATTAGCTTACGTATCAGCAACGCTGTATTACCAAATTGCGAATTTCTCTAATGCACCAATGACAAGCAGCATGTGGATTGCAATTTCGCTAATCGCAATGGCAGTTACTTATCTTGCCTTGAAACACAAGAGTAAAGAAGTAGAGCAACAAGAGGCAGCCTTAGTATGATTTTAACAGAGCTTAAACAGTACATTGATGAACAAGGCCGTGTAGAGCGTATTTTATTAGCAAAGAAATTCAGCATGAGTGAAGATGGTGTCGATGCAATGCTTGAGCTCTGGGTGAAGAAAGGGAAGCTAACTCGTGAGCTTATTGGTTGTGACAAGACTCAGTGTTGCCAAGAGGCTGAACGTGTCTGGTATCGCCCAGTGTATCAAAACGAGTTAATGACTACTTACATACGATAGTCGCTTAACTTAGATTAAAGTATAAATAAAAACGAGAGCCAATTGGTTCTCGTTTTTTTGTTTCTACATCTAGTCTCTGCTTTATAGGCACAAAAAAAGACACGCAACTTTCATCGCCTGTCTTCTTATTTCCATTAACTACAAATACACTCCATTTCTAGAGCATAAAATTAGTTAATTACTTTTTCTTCAGCTTGCTCAGCTTGAGAAGCTTGGATAGCAGTTAGAGCTACTGTGTAAACGATATCGTCAACTAGAGCGCCACGAGACAAGTCATTTACTGGCTTGCGCATACCTTGAAGCATTGGACCGATAGATACTAGGTCAGCAGAACGTTGAACCGCTTTGTATGTTGTGTTGCCAGTGTTTAGGTCTGGGAATACAAATACAGTCGCTTTACCTGCAACAGGAGAGTTAGGTGCTTTAGAAGCAGCTACGTTTTCCATGATTGCAGCATCGTACTGTAGAGGACCGTCGATCATTAGATCAGGACGTTTTGCTTGAGCAAGTTTTGTTGCTTCACGTACTTTATCAACGTCTGCACCCTTTCCAGATTCACCAGTAGAGTAAGAGATCATTGCAACGCGAGGGTCGATACCAAATGCCGCTGCAGAGTCAGCAGATTGGATAGCGATTTCAGCAAGTTGCTCAGCTGTTGGATCAGGGTTGATCGCACAGTCACCGTATACAAGAACTTGATCAGGCAGAAGCATGAAGAAGATTGAAGATACGATAGAAGCATCAGGAGCTGTTTTGATGATTTGGAATGGAGGTACGATAGTGTTTGCTGTGGTATGAACCGCACCAGAAACAAGACCGTCAACTTCACCCGCTTCAAGCATCATAGTACCAAGGAATACAGAATCTTGTAGTTTTTCACGAGCTACAACTTCAGTCATGCCTTTCGCGCCACGTAACTCAACTAAACGAGCAACGTAGTTTTCACGTACAGCTTCAGAATCGATGATCTCAACGCCAGCACCAAGTTCAACACCTTGCTGAGCAGCAACACGACGGATTTCTTCAGGATTACCTAAAAGAACACAAGTCGCAATACCACGCTCAGCACAGATAGCCGCAGCTTTAACTGTACGAGGTTCATCACCTTCAGGAAGAACGATACGCTTAGCCGCTTTACGAGCGAATTCAGTTAACTGGTAACGGAATGCTGGTGGGCTTAGACGACGGATACCTTCAGTACCTTCAGATAGAGAATCAATCCAAGGGCCATCAATGTGGCTAGCAACGTGTTCGTTAACAAACTCAATACGTTCTTTATCATCTGCAGGAACTTCAAGGCTGAAGCTTTGTAGATTTAGAGAAGTCTGCCAAGTGTTACCTTGTGCTGTGAAGATTGGAAGGCCAGACTCTAGAGCAGGCTTACAAAGTTCAGCAATTGATTGAGGGATTTCGTAACCGCCAGTCAGTAGAATCGCACCGATTTCAACGCCGTTCATTGCAGCAAGACATGCAGCAACGATAACGTCAGGACGGTCAGCAGAAGTTACTAGTAGAGAACCTGGTTTGAAGTGCTCAATCATGTGCGGTAGAGAACGTGCACAGAAAGTGATGCTCTTAATACGACGAGTCGCTATGTCACCTTCGTTGATGATTTCAGCATTAAGGTGCTTAGCCATATCGATAGCACGCGTAGCGATTAGGTCGATTTTCCAAGGCACACAACCAAGAACACGAATAGGGCTAGAGTTGAAGATTTGCATTACTTCAAGGTTAGTCTTAGTCGTAGCATCTGCATCATCAAAGATTTCAGATAAGTCCGGGCGGGTACGGCCCGCTTCATCAACAGGTGCATTTAACTTGTTGATGATAACGCCAACGATTTGTTTGTTCTTAGTGCCGCCAAAGTTAGAGCATGCTACTTCGATACGCTCTTTAAGTTGAGAAGGATTATCTGTACCAGGAGTAGCTACAAACACAATCTCAGCGCCCAGAGTTTTTGCAATCTCACCATTTAATTGGTTAGCAAATGGGTGCTTACGAGTAGGAACAAGACCTTCGATAAGCGTCACATCAGTGTCTTCACTGATAGACTTATAACGAGCAACGATTTCTTCTAAAAGAACATCAGTTTGATCGTTACGTAGTAGTTCTTCTGCACGAGAAACTGTTGTAGGTTCTGCTGCTTTAATATCGCTGCTGCTAGTCACTATTGAAGTAGTTAGATCAGGCTGATCACCACCGTGACGAGGTTGAGAGATAGGTTTGTAAAAAGAAACGCTTACGCCTTTACGTTCCATAGAACGTAAAACACCCAAACTTGCGCTAGTTAGACCAACACCAGCACTGATTGGAACAAGCATAATAGTACGAGACATGGAAGATTCCTCTACACTATTGGGGCAAGAGACCATATTAAAAAAATAAAGCCATAGAAAGAAAAAAGGCTAACCTAATGGCTAGCCTTTTAGGAGATATATTATAGACCAGTTAATTTAGCTGTGTCTTCTGCGATTACTAGCTCTTCGTTAGTAGAGATAACCATTGCAGGGATGCGGCTGTTTGCTGTAGTGATAGTACCTTCACCACCGAAACGTGCTTTAAGGTTAGCTTCGCCATCAACTTCGATACCGAAGATACCTAGACGGTTAAGAACCATTTCACGGATTGGTGCAGAGTTTTCACCGATGCCGCCAGTGAAAGTGATTGCGTCTAGACGGCCTTCTAGAGTTGCTGTGTAACCTGCAACGTATTTAGCTAGACGGTGGCAGAATACATCCATTGCACGAGTTGCTTCTTCTTTCTCACCGTAGTTGTCTTCAACGAAACGACAGTCAGAAGTCACTTGAGTTAGACCTTGTAGACCTGACTCTTTAGTTAGCATGTTGTTAATTTGCTCAAAAGAGTAACCTAGTGCGTCATGTAGGTGGAAAACGATCGCAGGATCAATATCACCACAACGAGTACCCATTACTAGACCTTCAAGAGGAGTAAGACCCATAGAAGTATCTACAGATTGACCGTTCTTGATTGCACATACAGATGCACCGTTACCTAGGTGACAGTTGATAATGTTAACTTCTTCAACTGGCTTGTTTAGTAAACCAGCTACTTCACGAGTGATAAACAGGTGAGAAGTACCGTGCATACCGTAGCGACGGATGCCGTGGTCTGTGTATAGGTTGTATGGAAGAGCGTAAAGGAAAGACTCTTCTGGCATAGTTTGGTGGAATGCCGTGTCAAATACTGCAACGTTCTTAAGCTCTGGGAAGTTGTGTTTCGCAGCTTCGATACCAATTAGGTGCGCTGGGTTATGAAGAGGTGCAAAAGTTGCAGCGTCTTGAATACCCTTAAGTACTTCATCACAGATAAGAGCTGATTTAGTGAAGTGTTCACCACCGTGTACGATACGGTGACCGATAGCGCCTAGGTTAGCTTTAAGCTCTGGCTTAGAAGCAAGAATAGTTTGTACCATAAACGCTAGTGCTTCTTCGTGAGCTGCACCTTCACCTAGTTGAGCTTCGTGCTTACCATCAAGTTTCCATTTGATACGAGCTTCTGGAAGGTGTAAACATTCAGCAAGACCTGTAAGGTGCTCTGCACCAGATTCTGCGTCAACAACCGCAAATTTAAGAGAAGAACTACCGCAGTTTAAAACTAAAACCAGCTTAGACATGTATAAATACCTATTTATTCATCAGTAATTAAAGTTATGTCGTAAATGACACAACAATGACAAATACAGTTAATTCAGAAAATTATTACCGCATTTGCATAAAAAAGTTGGCTATCCTTAGAAAGAGCATTACAGCAGTCCTTGCCGATTTATCCTATTTTAGCTTATAGTAGAACTACAGCAAAAAATAAATCAGCGCATAGGATAACGATTGTGCGCTAAGATAACAAAAATATTTTAAGATAATATTAATCCTAATCAAGTTTATTCTGTATATTTTTGAATTATTAAACTTTTGTTTAGAATATAAGGGGGCAATATGAGTGAAAACGGTTTTCTATTCCGATTTCGAGACGGCCAGACCTACATGGACGCTTGGCCTGAGCGAAAAGAGTTAGCTCCAATGTTCCCAGAACCGCGTGTCATTAAGGCAACTAAGTTTGCCGCAAAGGTAATGCCAGCAGTTGCTGTTATTAGTGTACTAACCCAGATGGCTTTCAATAATACAGCAGGGTTACCACAAGCGATTATCATTGCATTGTTCGCATTAAGTATGCCATTACAAGGTTTCTGGTGGTTAGGTAATCGAGCGAATACAAAATTACCACCTGCGCTCGCGAGTTGGTACCGAGAGTTATATCAAAAAATCATAGAGTCAGGAGCTGCATTAGAGCCAATGAAGAGCCAACCACGTTATAAAGAATTAGCTAACATTTT
>JAAGZR010000594.1 GCA_024206155.1 Aliivibrio sp. | reverse complement strand
GAGAAATCAATTCTGTTCTCATTTACTTTATGCGCTAGCATAGGTTTTATCATAATTTTCCGTATTTAGTTTGTAATCTTTCTATTTTTCTTTTAATTATAGCTGCTTTCTCATATTCCTCTTTGTCTTCATACGTTGACAATAGGGTCATAAGTCGCGCTAGTTCTCCTACCATTATCTCTTCATCTGTCGCGGGTGGAAACTGAGTAATCTCAAGGTCACCTGAATCAAATAAAGTTTCAATGATTTTAGTAGCAATTTTATCTGCTAGATAATCTAGTTCTTTTTCTGTCATACTAATTCTTCTTTATTGTATTTTTTAAGCACTGCGTCTGGTTTACCTACAAAGATAACCTCTTTGGTATATGTATCATATATAGACATATAGGTTTTTTCACGTTCTTTAGGAAACAAAGTGTATACATAGTCTGCCCAGCCATAATCATCATCAATAGGTGATAAGTACAAACCGCCTGGTCTATCTTTGAAGTGTTTTATAAACTGAGCTGCAAAACAACCAACGCCATTTGCATATTTATTAAGCTTTGGATTTCCTGATATACCGTTTCCAATACTAAGACCTTCTAGCCATTTAGCATATTCTACTGCCATATATTCAGGATAACCATCATATTGCTGATAAATATTCACAAGCGCAAGCTCTGGCTTTTCGTGTGCTTTGT
>JAAGZR010000593.1 GCA_024206155.1 Aliivibrio sp. | reverse complement strand
TAGCGATGATATTGATTTTATATCAGACAAGGAAATAGAACTTCAACAGTCTTATGGCTACAAGAAAGATAGAACATTATATAAAAATTTATTTAAATCAAACATGAATATAAACCCAACAGAGCAAACAAGTACATTTCCAGTTCCAGTAAGTAAACTAAAAGGTCATTTAATGGACAACTTAGGTTTAAGCTGGACAACACCGCAAGGTTATGAATTTAAAATTACTAGAGAATACATACCTTGGATAGAAGCAAACGCTAAAACCTCGATGTTTAACGATAATCGAAGCTACATTTACAACAAGGCTTTTTATGAAGCCTTTTTTAATCCAAAGCATAATCCAAAAGAAAAATGTATAAGTAACAATACGGGCTGCGAAAGGTTTGATTTAATACGTTCCTGGGCCGCTGAAAGAGGTATATACAAAGAAGGCAACTCTCATACACAATATGTTAAGCTTATGGAAGAAGCTGGCGAGTTAGCCGCTGCTTTGTTAAATAAAGATGCATACGAAATAAAAGATGCTATTGGCGATATGGTAGTAGTTTTAACAAACTTAGCTGCGTTAGAAGGTGTGCAAATTGAAAATTGTATCGATTCAGCATACAATGAAATAGCTAATAGAACTGGCGTAATGCACAACGGAACATTTGTTAAAACAGGATTAAAACAAACATTATGAATATAAACACTAAAGACGAAATAGTATTATCAGTGCTTAAGAAAATGGATCAACGTAGTATTATTGGTCAGCAAAAGTATGGAGCTACAATGATGCAAGAGATCGAAGGTCAAGAAAAAGATCTTAATCGTTTCTTAGTTGACGTACAAGAAGAGTTAATGGACGCACTGCTTTATATTGAAGCTGCTAAACGTTGTTTATCAGACGAAATTGAAGAGGCTATGATCAATCGAATTAATGTGGTTGGTCAAAATGGTAATGATGGTTTACACTATCACGATATTCAAGTAAATGAACAAGAGACC
>JAAGZR010000592.1 GCA_024206155.1 Aliivibrio sp. | reverse complement strand
TAACGGGAGAGAGTTTGCAGGCCACGAAACCATCGCAAAAGCCTTGGAGGCTGATGTGTACTTTGCCCATCCTTATAGTTCTTGGGAGCGTGGAGCCAATGAGAATGCTAACGGGCTTTTAAGGCAATATGTGAAGAAAGGAACCGACTTAACAACGGTAACAGACAGCGATATTGAATTCGCTGTATCACGGATAAATTATCGACCGAAAAAGTGTTTAGACTTCAAGCAACCAGCGATTGTCTTTAAAGAAATGACATTGGCTGCTTGATATTGGAGAGTGTCGCACTTCGCAGTTGAATTCGGGTGGTATTACTCCGAAGTTATATAGAAACTTTCGGCAATTTCTAAAGTTCACATCTTAGTTGCTAGGCAATACGGTCATTAGATCGAGCGTGAGTATAATTACTTTTATGATTGGTCGCATATAATTACAGAAAAATTCCGTCTATGAAGCGTTACATGTAATCCAATCTTATAGTACATGTTTCGTTGACTAATAAGGTATAATTGCAATAAATATTTATATCT
>JAAGZR010000591.1 GCA_024206155.1 Aliivibrio sp. | reverse complement strand
CGATGATTTGTTGGGTCTGGATCTCCAAGGTCTAATGCATTCATAAAACCATCTAAGCTGTTAGTTTCCATTTCTGGATTACTGGACAGACGCCGTGCTCTCCGCATTAGTTCACCAGCGGAACGATTTGCTTTAGCTAATTTTTCTGCCCATATCATATCTGCTAACTGTACCTCCTCTTTTTTAATTATTTTGTTACAGATAAATTCCAAACGAAGGCGATATTCTGTTGACAACATACAACTATTTGTTCTGTTTTGATTATAAACCTAAAATCAACCAAAGAACGGCATGATTTCATCATCATCTTCGTCGTCTTGGCTGGCCATTAAAGTCATGGCTAGCTGTGCAAGTTCAATATCACTAGGAATATCGAACTCTAGCTCGATATTTTCTGCTTGCATTAAGTCTTTGACAGCCTGAATTTCCAACAAACGTTGGTGGTATAAGTTTAAAAGCGCAACGTAAAGCTGATCCCAAGTTAAATCTTTTGCTTCCAGCTCTGCTTTACGCATGGCAAGTTGCAAGTGTAGTGGTAATTCAAACTCTGTAGTAGATGTTGAGTCACCCATGCGTTTAATCTTTACTCTATTTATTCTAGTGTATAGACTTACTTTTGAAATTCAAAAATCAAACGCAAGTCTTCTTCTGACAGGTCGAAATCACCGTCATAAGCAGCAGTAAATTTGTTAGCAAATTCTGACAAAACATATGGATTAATTTCCGCTTCTAGTTGTCTAATTGCTGCTACCTGCTCTGGAGAAGCTGAATAATTTCTAAAAGCTTTTAATAGTAAGTTACCTGTATAGCAACCAGTGTCTAGAAATAAGGAGGCTTCTTGCCGCCTGCGATCAAGCAATCCACCAATAACATTGTGTTCTGAATCAAAAATCCATTTGCCAAATTCTTGTGCAGCTAACACATAGTTTTCAGATTCACAGTGGTCGATGATGGAGCTGTATAAAAATGAATCCCAACCTACAGAATGAATAAAGGAAATTAAACCTTGCTTCATAGCCAAATCTAAACCAAGATTTAACTTGTCAAGTTCATCGGCAATAACATTGATTTCAAAAAATAAATACTCTAATGCTTTTTCTTTTGTGCAACGATGGCCTTGTTTAACCTGGGAGCCATCAGGATAAAATTGTGTTCCATATCCTAAGGTGTACGGGTCTTTACCTGTTACCTGATCAGGGTATGCTTTTTCATTAAAGCCTTCAAACGCTTTAATAATAGAAATCGCATCCTGATAAAGATACATTGGAGACCCGCATATCTTTATACTATATATTACTTTCCTTGTCCACGGAGCTTTTTGCGTCCATGATTTGGACGGGAATGTTTTCCTTGTCCTTGTTTTGTTTTTTTGGGGGTGCCAATAACGTAGCCACCACCTTTGATGTTTTTGCTCATTTAATTAAAGCTTTTAGTTATAGTAACTTACCATTTGACTTTGTGTGACCAGTACCTTGCACTCATTTTACTTGGTTTACTATCCTGTGCGTTATGCCTTGCGTAGTATGACTTCTTACGTGCTTTATCTTTAGCTGTTTTTGGGTTCTTACCTGCACCTGTTACACCCTGTTGACCAAACCTTACAATTTTTTCTTTGCCATTATCACAAGCTTTTACTACATGAGATTTAGTTTTATGCCCAGGGGTTTTCTTTGGTTTGTTACAAGCCATTTTGTCTTTATTTAGCTTAGCGGCTTTAGCTGCCTTTTTATATTTTTCTGCCATTACTATTTAAAGAAAGTCGTATACTCACTAATATAATCCCTCCCAGCATCGCTATAATAGCTATCCTTTTCATCATCACCAAAAAGACTAAAGTAATTTTCAGCAGGGTCTTCATCTGAGTCTCTGTCTTGGTCTCCTGAGCCAAAGATATCACTATCCGTACTTCCCATAAATGAACCTATTTGAGACATTGCTGCAAATGGATCACTAGATATTTCGCTCAAGTTAAAACCAGTTCCTCCTGGTAAAGCTTGTGTAATCATTTCAATATCACCACGATCTGCATCAGGCATAAAGTCTGTAAAAAATTCATCTTCTGTGCCTGCATAACCAGCATCCGCAAAAATTTGATATAAACTACTTTGATTTTCTGGCTCTATATCTACTGCATCTTCATCTCTTTCAATATAAGTAACACCTAAACGATCTTGTGTTGGCTTTAATTTCTTTTCATTTAAAAATTTAATCGATTCTCTAATTTCTTTAGCCGCACCTGTCCTAGTAATATCAATAATGTATTCTTTTAGTTCATCAAGACTCGTTTCTATATCTAAGCCAAATTGATCTAAAATTTCTTTCCATTCAGGATTGTTTTCTGTTGGGTCAATGCCTTCTAAAAGATGATCAGCAAATTCTGCTGGTGTAGT
>JAAGZR010000590.1 GCA_024206155.1 Aliivibrio sp. | reverse complement strand
GTGGAGAACACTTCTATCGCAAACTGGTGTTGAATTTGAACTACTGTACGACCCACTAATGTGGCGCTGCTTGAATGATTGGATACCGAATAACACCAATCAAACGTTAGTTTATATCCATCAAGGTGGATTGTTAGGTAACGAAAGTATGCTGCCTCGTTACCAACGAAAATTTGATTAATCTATATTTATAAAAGATATTCTTTAGGACTAATAATGAAATGTAACGCACTGCTTTTTTGCTTAACTTTGCTCTCTCATTCTGTATTTGCTTCTTCTACATTGTTAAAGACCGTTGAAGCCATTGAATTATCAAGCTCTGGCACTATCGGTATTTCAGTTCTAGATACCGCAACAGATACTATCTGGAGCTATAAAGGCGACCAACGCTTTCCAATGATGAGTACATTTAAAACTCTGCTTTGTGCTCAAATGCTTTATAACTCAAGTAATAACCTTTTAGATAAAGAAGCACTAACAAGAGTGACTCAAGAGTCTATTATTCCATGGTCTCCAATCACTGAAAAGTTCATCGGTGAAACAATTAGTACAGAGAGCGCATGCGAAGCTACAATGCTGATGAGTGACAATACAGCAGCCAATATCGTATTAGCACAAACTGGAACTCCAACTTCTCTCACGCTTTTCTTACGCTTAATTGGTGATGACATTACTCGATTAGACCGCATTGAACCTGAATTGAATGAAGCAAAAAAGGGAGATGTAAGAGATACAACGACTCCAAATGCGATGACAAATACACTTAATGAACTGTTATTTGGTCAAACACTTACCACAGCAGACAAAAATACCTTAAAAGGTTGGATGACCAATAATAAAGTCTCAGATCCATTATTACGATCGATTCTTCCAACAAACTGGTCAATTGCCGATCGCTCTGGTGCTGGTGGTTTTGGATCTCGTGGTATCACTGCTGTTCTATGGAATGAAAAGCGTGCGCCTATTATTATGTCTATTTATCTAACTCAAACGAATTTAGACATGGCTTCACGTAATCAAGTGATTGTAGAAGTGGGCAATGCGATATTCAAAGAATTCAACATAAACTAAGAAACTACGTATAATCTTAGCCAATTACTTTTTAAATAGACGTGAACTGTATGATTATTTTTACTACCAATTTCGGCGATATACACATTAAGCTAAACAAAGAAAAAGCACCGGTAAGCTCAAAAAACTTCTTAAAATATTGCCAAGATGGTTTTTATGAAGGCACTATTTTTCATCGAGTTATCAAAGGGTTTATGATCCAAGGTGGTGGTTTCACGGCTGATATGCAAGAAAAAGAAATGCGTGCCCCTATTGTTAATGAAGCGAACCGTGGTTTGAAAAACTTAAACGGTACTATCGCTATGGCGCGCACTGATGCTCCTCACTCTGCCACCAGTGAGTTCTTTATTAATATCGCCAATAATACCTTTCTTGATCACACTGCTACCACTAACGCTGGGTGGGGTTATGCGGTATTTGGTGAAGTAACGATTGGTATGGATGTGGTTAAGAAGATAGCAAAGATCAAAACCAAATCTATTGGCGAGTTTGACGATGTTCCAAAAGAGAGTATTGTGATCGAGAAAGTAACGATTATTGAAGAATAACGAACTCTTTGTTAGCTCAACATAAACATCAGCAACAGTGCTGATTTAGCGCCGTTTTCGACCCTATTAATATTAACAATGGAACTTTATTTATGTCTTTATCTAAAAAGTTAAAACATATCTCTGCTTCTTTGCTTTTCTTTACATCCTCTAGTACGTTTGCTGCTGATCTTCCTATTTCACCAGAGAAGCTCACCAGCCCCTACCCTGAAGTAAAAGTCACTACGCTTAACTCAGCTCAATCTCTTATCAATGAATTTAAGCAACATCAGTATCAATTGGCTAAGGTAAGTAAAACAGATCAAATCCCTTCGTTCTTTGTTGAGAATCTACCGAGCGATCTAAATTCTCTTCCGGTTCAGGAGAAAATTTCAGGATTTATTCGTTTATTACTACCTACGATTATTGAGGTAAATAAACGCATAAGTGCTGTTAGAAATGATGTCATTACGCTATCAAAGCAGCCTAAAAGTGAATGGTCAAAAGAAGAAACGATATGGTTAAATGAGTTAATGTTATCTTATGGTATTGAATCAAATAATATCGATGACCTACTTTTACGCCTTGATATTATTCCTGTTGGTATGGTTCTAGCACAAGGGATTGATGAGAGTGGCTGGGGAACCAGTTATTTTGCAGTTAAAGGGAATGGATTATATGGGGAGCACTTATCTTCTAAAGGTGGTAAGTATTTAAGTACTCCTGGTGGGCATGTGAAAGTAGCTGCGTTTGATAACCTGTTCGCAGGAACAGCGCGTTACATGTACAACTTAAACACAACCTCTGCTTATAAAGATCTTTGGACTTTACGCAAAAAACTAAGCACGGAAGGTAAATTATCAGGATATGAATTAGTCGAGTCTTTATCTCACTACTCTACTCGTGGTGACGCCTATATTGAGAATTTACAATCCCTAATTAAGCACCATCAACTTGATAGTTTTGATAACGTTGAATTTAATAACACGACTCCGGTACGTATTCGATTTATACCAATGTAACTAATTAGGTAATCTATTTATTACGCAGGAAAATCACTTAAGAGTAAAGTAATAATTCTTATAAGTAGTCATTCTACAATAATATTTTTTAACGCAACTATTGAGTTATTTAACCAGTAATAATGACCAGATAATTAATGGAATTGGTACTACCCACTAGAAACACAAAAGGTTGCGACTTATCAACGCAACCTTTAATTAAAAAGGGAAGTTGAGGAAAAGATAGTATCATTATAGAATTAATTTTCAGTAAAATATTCCAATAGTATTTGATGCCATTCTGATGTTTCTCGGATCTGCAATAACGCCCGATTGATCTTTTCTTCATAGGG
>JAAGZR010000589.1 GCA_024206155.1 Aliivibrio sp. | reverse complement strand
TAACGCCAGAGTTAGACTTTACCACTCAAGAATCACTGACGCTTAACGTTGCAAAGCAGCACTTGCATTTGTTTGATGAAGCGGGGAAGCGCTTATTGGCTGATACCAATGTGTTGGCGCAAGCAAGCTAGATCATTCGTTTCAGATTAGCTCACTTTAGCTGATGGTAGAGTGAGCTTAACAAAAATAGGACTTTATTTTTTCTCGTAACCACATATTTGCCGCGCTTTGTCGCTCTCGATTATGGGTGAGTAAGCGATAGTGAACCGGTTTGGACGTAAATGGGCAATCTAGTACCTGTATATCCAGCTTATCAGCAAATGCGGTTGCGATACTCTCGGTTACCATTGCAATGCAATCACTTGCCGCGGCCATCGACATCAGCGACACTAGAGAGGTACATTCTGCGGCTACTTGTCGTTCACTTAGCCGTTCCTCGGTAAAATAATCTGCCATGTAAGTATCTTCACGGCGTAATTTCCAAGTAATGTGTTTCTCAGTATAAAACTGCTCACGAGTAACACTGCCTTTTATTCTAGGGTGTCCTTTTCGTGCAATTAGACGGATCTTATCTTCAAACAGTGGCTCGGTAAAAAACGAGTGTGTTGAATAGTTAGATACTTCGATAGCAAGATCGGCTTGATGTTGATTGAGCGCTTGGATCAGTGCTTCTTCATTAGAGTGGGTTGGCTGTAATTCAATAGTGACATTACCCAAGTTACTGTCGGCTTCTAATTTAGGTAACAGCATTAACATCACAGGTTCTGAGGTGTAAATAACGAACTTACGTGGATACTGGGTCGAAAAGCCCTCTAACCCTTCCAATGCGTTATTGATTTGAGCTAATGCGGGCTCAACATGACGAATTAATTCTTGAGCATGCTGCGTTGGAATAATCCCTCGGCCTGAGCGAATAAAAAGCTGACTTCCTACCTGCTGTTGCAAACGCTTAAGTAAACCGCTTACTCCCGGTTGAGTTAATCCCATTTCTTCTGCGGCTAAGGTAATTGACTGGTGGCGATAAACCACCACAAACACTTTTAATAAGTTTAGATCTATATTTGAAACCATTCCTTCCTCAAACATAACATTTTGTGATGTGTTAAATACAGTTTCATGCATGTATTGATATGTGTCAATACGCTAAATTAGCACCATACCAATACGAATTCCCAAAGAGGCTATTTATGAAAACTCGTTTTACTCTTTCAGTTCTTTCACTCTCTGTTATGGTTTCATTTGGCGCAGCAGCGAATGATTATGCATCTATTGATACTTACGAGGGAAAAGCGGCGTCTAAGTTCACTGAAAATGCCAATACCACAGTGGCAAAGAGCCTTCCTTGGGAAGATACGTCCGCGTTTAAACGTACTACCCGTGGTCTTATTGCCGAGTTTGGTACTCATGAAGCAGGCGAGCTTAAAAACCGTTTTGAATACATGGCGGATATGTCTGTTGACGACTTACCACCTTCAGTAAATCCATCAATTTGGCGTCAAGGAATG
>JAAGZR010000588.1 GCA_024206155.1 Aliivibrio sp. | reverse complement strand
TCTGTCCAGTGAATGTCTTGCATACAACCGTTTTTGTAATTGCCTTTGGTGGTTAAACCTAGGTATTGCTGCATTTTTGCATCCCATAATTCAGGGATATCTTTGTAGCTGATGTTACCGTTCATTAAATCACGCTCGATTTCATAACGTAAAATAACGTGGGCAGGATAGGTGGCTTCATCGGCATCTACACGGATAAAATCAGGGTTTACGCGTGTGTAGATCTTTTGCAGGTTATCGGTCTCAAAGATCTTCTGATCTGCGTTTACAAAGTTCTTTTGTACTAATGGCGAGAGTTGAGAGATAAACTCAGCACTGCGGCCTAATTGCATCTCAAAAAACAGGCTTTGAGATTCATGAATCCCCATTGAACGAGCTTGTCCTACTGGCAGACCTGCAAACGCTTTTGGTAATCCTTGCTCGTAACGTGCGTGACCTGTTTCGTGCACGGTTCCCATTAATGATTGCACAAAATCGTTTTCATCATAACGCGTAGTGATACGAACATCTGTCGGTACGCCGCCACAGAAAGGGTGCATGCTCACATCAAGACGACCGTGATTAAAATCGAAGTTTAAAAACTTCATCACATCCAAACTCAGTTGGCGTTGTTGCTCTGTTGGGTAATTGCCCTCAGGTAAATAGATTGATTCTGTTGCTTGTTTGTCTTGAATGTTTTGGATGAGCGTTGGTAGCCATGATTTTACGTCGTTAAATACCACATCCAGTTTTTCAGTGGTGGTTCCCGGTTCGTATAGATCAAGCATGGCATCGTAAGGGGTTAGGCCTGTGATCTCCGCGCGAATTTGTGCTTCTTCTTGAGATAGGGCAACCACTTCTGCAAAGTTTTTGCTGAAACCTTCCCAGTCGTTTTCGCTACGTTGTGAGCGCCATGCATGCTCACACTTAGAGCCAGCAAGAGATTGCGCTTCTACTAAGGTTTCAGGCAGGGCCGTGGTTTGTTGCCATTGTGATTTCATTTCACGAAGGCTTGCTTGTTCATTATCTGAAAGAGATTCTGATTCTGCTTTATCAAACCATTCTGCTAGCTGTGGGGCATTACCAAGTTGATGCAAATGAACAGACAGTTCAGCCATGGCTTCAGATCTTGCTTCATTACTGCCCGATGGCATTACGGCAGCTTGATCCCAACCACAAATAGCGGAAAGATGCTCAAAACGAGAGATTTTTAAATGGTGTTGAACGAGTTTTTGGTAATGGCTCATAGATATTCCTTCATTTTAATTATTCTGACTTTTAATGATTGTAACTCTATGTTTATCAATAGGTAAAATATTTACACTAATCAATGGTATTAAACAGATAAAAAATACCCCGCATTTAGCGAGGCATTAATCATCACAAATAGTGACGTACTTTAACTGATTTTTTCTGACCAACAATAAGATAAGTATTCTTCAGCCAATTTATCGATACAAAAGGCTAATTAATGGCCAATGATGCTTAGAAACTACAATGCTCAAGTCGCTTAAGAGTTGGCTAACGTCAAAGTCATGAATAAGATCGTAAGGCTAGGTATGCCTATGCGAGGATAGTATAGATTAATGATAAAAATAATCGCAATTAGTCAGACAATAACGAGCATAAATGCAATCTGCTCTATCTTGTAGAATTATCAATAAGAGTCCATATTTTAAATTAAAGCTAAAAAAAACTATTTTTAGATCCGAAGCCTTCCTAATTATCTATTCAATCATAATAATTTATACTTACAGTTACTTGTTATTCGACATAAATGGTCTAGATTTTATTTAATCTACTGAATAACCAAAGGTGAAATAATGAAATTTATGCAAATCATTTCAATCGTCTTACTTACGCTCGTAACATTTTCTAGCCAAGCTTTTGAGCTAAAAAGTAATGATGTAACTGAAGGTAAATCGCTTAAGGTAGCTCAAGTTTTCAAAGGTTGGGGTTGTACGGGTAAAAATCTTTCTCCTGAATTATCTTGGAGTAATCCACCAAAAGGAACCAAAAGCTATGCTGTAACTATGTACGATCCAGATGCACCAACGGGAAGTGGTTGGTGGCATTGGGTAGTAATTAATATCCCAGCAAATCAAACCAATCTTGCAGAGAATTCTGGGGAAAAGGGGGGGCGATTATTACCAAAAGGAGCAAGCATGATTAGTAATAGTTTTGGTTATCGAGGTTTTGGTGGTGCATGTCCTCCGCCAAATTCAAAGCCCCACAATTATGAAATCACAGTATATGCATTAGATACGGATAAGCTTGTTGATGTCCCAGCAGATGCAACAGCAGCTTGGGCAGGTTTTTTCATCTTGGAACACGCTATTGGAAAAGCAGTATTAACTGCACCAACAAATATTCGGTAAATAAGTTCTAGATAAATACCTCTATTTGTCACTGGCTGCGCTGCTGTAGAATTGGTAGGTGTTGGATGTGGTATTTATTTACATGCTATTAATTATATTTAGTGATTATCGATAATTATACGATCAATTAGGATGATAATAATGTCAAAGTGCCCTTTTAATCATACACAATCTGTCAATCCATCGGTTAACCCTGGTAATGGTACTTCTCCAAGTGACTGGTGGCCAAATCAACTTAAACTAGGTTTATTGCATCAACATAATGCTAAATCAAATCCAATGGGTGATGATTTTGATTATGGGGCTGCGTTTAAAACATTAAATTTAGAAGCAATTAAGCAAGATCTTCGTGATCTAATGACTGATTCTCAAGATTGGTGGCCTGCAGACTTTGGTCATTATGGTCCTTTCTTTGTTCGTATGGCTTGGCACAGTGCGGGTACTTACCGTACTTCTGATGGTCGTGGCGGTGCTAGTACTGGTAACCAACGTTTTGCACCTCTAAATAGCTGGCCTGATAACGTTAACCTTGATAAAGCACGTCGTCTTATTTGGCCTATCAAGCAAAAATACGGTAATAAAATATCTTGGGCTGACCTAATTATCCTAACGGGTAATGTTGCACTAGAATCAATGGGCTTTGAAACAATTGGTTTTGCCGGTGGTCGTGTCGATATCTGGGAGCCAGAGTTAGATGTTTATTGGGGTAAAGAGAAGAATTGGTTAGCTGATGATATTCGATATGAAAAGAATGACATACAACGTGATCTTGAAAATCCATTAGCAGCAGTTCAAATGGGTCTAATTTATGTAAACCCTGAAGGTCCCGGTGGTAACCCAGATCCACTACTTGCTGCACATGATATTCGTGAAACATTTGCCCGCATGGCAATGGATGATGAAGAAACTGTAGCGCTAATTGCTGGTGGCCATACTTTTGGTAAGACGCACGGCGCAGGTGATGCAGCGCATGTGGGCGCAGAGCCAGAAGCTGCTGGTATTGAAGAGCAAGGTCTCGGTTGGTCTTCAAGCTACGGTTGCAGTAACGCTGCTGATACTATTTCAAGTGGTTTGGAAGTAACTTGGACTACAACACCGACACAATGGGGCAACGGTTTCTTCCAAAGCTTATTTAACCATGAATGGGAACTAGAAAAGAGCCCGGCAGGTGCACACCAATGGGTCGCTAAAGACGGACGTGATGAATACCCAGATGCATTTGGCGAAGGTAAGCATCGTGGCACAATGCTAACAACAGATATCTCACTACGTGTTGATCCTGTTTATGCTGAAATCTCACGTCGCTTCTATGAAAATCCAGAAGAATTTGCAGCAGTATTTGCACGCGCTTGGTTTAAATTGACTCATCGTGATATGGGACCACGCGCTCGTTACTTAGGTTCTGAAATTCCAACTCAAGAATTCATCTGGCAAGATCTGATCCCTGCGGTTGAATATGATGTTGTTAATGATGCAGATATTACAACATTAAAAGCAGCAATTGCAGATTCAGGCTTATCAGTACGTGAGCTTGTATCAACAGCGTGGGCATCAGCATCAACATTCCGTGGTTCTGATATGCGTGGTGGTGCTAACGGCGCTCGTGTTCGTCTAGTGCCTCAGAAAGATTGGGAAGTTAATGAGCCTGCTCAACTTGATAAAGTATTATCAGTACTTGAAAGCATTAAGGCAAATTTTGTTAAAGAAGTATCCCTCGCTGACTTAATCGTACTTGCTGGTGGTGTTGGTATTGAAATGGCAGCGAAGAAAGCAGGGCACGATGTATCTGTACCGTTTTCAGCTGGCCGTGCTGATGCAACACAGGCACAAACTGACGTTGCTTCATTCTCTGTATTAGAGCCTATCGCTGATGGTTTCCGTAACTTTCAAAAAGCTAAATATACCGTTGCATTGGAGGAGTTATTGCTTGACCGTGCACAGTTACTAACCCTAACAGCTCCTGAAATGACAGTGCTAATCGGTGGCATGCGTGTTCTTGATACTAACCATCAAGCTAGCGAGTTTGGTGTATTCACTGACCGTAAAGAAACATTAACTAATGATTTTTTTGTAAACCTACTTGATATGGCAACAGTATGGAAACCAACTTCTGTTGATCAAGATATCTTCTCCGGTACTGATCGTAAGACAGGCAAGCAGAAGTGGATGGCAACACGTATTGATTTAGTATTTGGTTCTAACTCTCAGCTGCGTGCAATTGCTGAAGTCTATGCATGTGCTGATGCTAAAAGTAAGTTTATCAATGACTTTATCAGTGCATGGGTTAAAGTAATGGATGCTGACCGTTTTGACCTTAAAAAGTAAGATTGCAGTTAGTATTACTACTCGATGATTTTGAATGATAGGCGCTGATTATTAGCGCCTTTATTTTGGCAGTAGAGATTTGCTTGTAAGCTTGCCTGAGAGAATTCATACATAGAAAATCGCTTAAGAACCAAGGGTTAAAGATTAAACTCGTATGCGGTCATCGTGCTTCTCTATATGACTTAATTTATATATCCTTATCAAGTTTATTGAATGCAGGGGATGTATAGAGTTATTAATCAAATTTATAAATGCAAGAATTAATGATAGTAAATTCGTATTTAATCGTTATATTAACAATAATATCAATCAAATATGGATATAAGCATGATAATCGATTTTTGGGCATTCTTTATTGCTATATCGTTACTAACAATGACTCCCGGGTTAGATACTGCATTGGTTATTCGTAATACTACTCGTGGTGGTTGGAAAGATGGAGTAACGTGCAGTTTTGGTATCTGTTGCGGTTTGTTTGTGCATGCCACTATGTCTGCGGTTGGCTTGTCTGTACTACTTGTAAGTTCTGCTGAATTGTTTACTGCTGTAAAAACTATAGGTGCTATTTATCTGATTTATTTAGGAATACAATCAATAAGAAGTACATTTAACCAGCGTTCATCAGAAAGTGTTAGTCATGTGATAACTCGTGCACGTCAGCCTTTAATGCTTTCATTTAAAGAGGGATTTTTATCCAATATATTAAACCCGAAAACAGCGGTTTTTTATTTGGCTTTATTGCCGCAATTTATTAACCCTGAATACAGTGCGTTTGCTCAATCGTTACTGATGGCGAGTATTCACTTTATTATTGCTATGCTTTGGCAGGGTGGCATTGCGCTACTGGTTGAAAAGGCGAAAGAGCTAATGTCTAGCGAGAAGGTAACGAAACGCATAGAAAGAGTGACTGGAGCCGTATTAGTTTTGTTAGGTGCAAATTTATTGGTTTCAAAATAAAACTCGGATTAAATAAGAATGCTATACATGGATGTTGTTGATTTCATGAATAGCATTCTTTTTTAGTTAACTTTCTTTTGATCGAGCTGAATCAATCACGCTACCGATTTCTTCAGCTATTGTATTTTCTTCGTTTGGTTTTTTATCTTTCTTGGCAAAGTGTACGTGTATATCTTGCTGCGCAAAAGGGATCGAAATTCCTTCTTTATCAAAGCGCAGTTTTACCTCGCGGGTAATATCCCAATACACATCCCAATAATCATCGGTTTTCACCCATGGGC
Source organism: Aliivibrio sp. (assembly GCA_024206155.1). Taxonomy (GTDB): domain Bacteria; phylum Pseudomonadota; class Gammaproteobacteria; order Enterobacterales; family Vibrionaceae; genus Aliivibrio. The sequence goes on along the minus strand of JAAGZR010000588.1, from coordinate 5,699 downwards.
GTACAATAAAATCGACTGATGAAGCACCAAGTGTATGAACACGAATGTTTGACTCTGGTTTTTTCAATATGGCAGGGTGGGCATCCACTATTTCAGCAAGTATTTTTTCTGCGTGCTCGATACTGTCGTCATAGCCAATACCAAATACCATATCGACACGACGCAATCGTTCATGAGTGACGTTTTTAATTACATCGCCCCAAATCTTACTGTTGGGTAAAATAATGATTTGGTTATCAAAGGTTTTTATCGTGGTGTTAACAAGGCTCATGGAACTTACTTTACCAGATACACCGCCAGCTTCAACAAAATCCCCCACATCGAATGGACGATAGATCAGCAACATCATGCCTGACGCAAAATTGGATAAGGTGTCTTGCAGTGCAAAACCAATAATAATACCGGCAACACCAAAGCCTGTAAGAACGGGTGCTAGATCTAAACCAACTTTTGAGAATGCAATTAAAATACCAATAAAATAAACTAACTTACTCGACATAGAGACAAAAAAGTCCTGCATTAATTTACTCATTCGTAAATGTGGCTGCACCACGGTCTTTAATACAGCTTTACGAATTAAGTTTGCCAGTATGCGAGTTGTAAATAGAATTAATAAGAAAATAAAGAGCTTAAAGAATTGGTCTGGTGCATGCTTAAATAGCCAGTCGCTGCCAGATGACAACCAGTTGCTTAAAATTGCAGCAATGACAGTAAGGTTTAGAATATCTTCAGTAAAATTTCCTGTGGTAGAAAACATTTGTCGTTTGTAATCAATTGTATTTATGTTGAGTTGATCCGCAATCGTGATCAGTTTACCCAAGGCGTAGGTTGAGTTAGAGACTTTTCGTTCAAAAAAGAGATGCTCTAGAGTAAGTGAAGATTTTTCTGAATCAGATGAGTGTTGAAGCTGACTTGAAAGCAATTGCTCTCGACTGTTATCAAAACTTAGTGATGCAGAAAGAAATTTTATTTTTTGATCGATGAAAAGTGTGAATTTTACTAAGTTGCTGGACTCTGGGCTGCCAAGTTTTTCGAGCCATTGATAATTTGTAAGTTGGTCGTTTAAAGATAAATAATAATAATCTTGAAATTCTTTTATAGTATTTTGTAGAGTGAGTTTCTGATCGATTTTTGCATCATCTAACTCTTTTTGCTTTTCTTTTATGTTTTTATCAAGATAGGCAATGGTTCGATTGGCATAAGTAATTTGGTTTTTTACTTCTGTAACCAGTAAAGGGGTGGTTTCGTTATCGTGACGGTTAATTAAATCAGCTAAAACGGCTCTAAGTTGGTTATTTTTATCAAGCTGCTGAACACGTATAACCGTAAGATCATTCCCAGTAAATGAAGTTGCTTCTTGCTTAAGTCTGGCAACCTCTGTGTTTATTTTATTTAAATCAGCTAGATCTTGAGCTTCATCTGCAAAAGTGCTGCTGGTACAAAAAAGAAAAAGTAGCCCAATAAGATAGCGCATAATGCCTCTATTATTTTGATGTGGAATAAAACATATTGTAATGAAATACAATATAAAGTAGCAGGGAAAATGTAATAGCAGATGTCACAAAAATGAAAAAGCAGCTTGGAAAGCTGCTTTTAAACGTAATTTTCTGGTTAGATAGTTAATCCAAATTTTTAAACTCAGTAAATAGAGCTTTGAAAAAAGAGATCAAAAAACCGATCGTTATCACTAATATAATTGAACCAAATATCAGAGTTAATACTTCCATATATCACCTCGTTTTAGCTTGGGTAGTAAAGTGATTATAACAAATTATGTTGCATTTAGCTTATCGCAGTTACTGAAATGTATCATTTTATCGATGCGTAATACTTATTTTTGTTAAATATTTGATTTTTTAATTTTTATTTAAAGCAGTGGATTCTTTCCTACTAAAGAAGATGTGAGTTTCTTCAATAATGATATGACGCAGAGCAATTAACCCAATAAGATTCGGTATTGCCATCAAACCATTAACAATATCTGCAATCACCCAAATGGTGTCTAGGTGCATGTAAGCGCCGGAAGCGACTAAAGCAATAAAGATAATTTTATATGGAAGTACACCTTTAGTACCAAATAAATAGGTTACGCAACGCTCCCCATAATAGTTCCAACCTAAAATAGTGGTAAAGGCAAAAAACATTAATCCAATCGATACAAGGTAAGGGCCTAGTTGTTCAGATCCTAGACCAATCGCAAATGCTTGAGTTGTCATTAGTGCACCAGCAGAATCCCCTTGCCAAACACCAGTAACTACTAAGGTTAAGCCTGTCATAGTACAAATGATCACGGTATCAAAGAAGGTACCAGTCATTGAAATAAGACCTTGTTTTACACAAGAATCCGTTTTTGCGGCAGCGGCAGCGATAGGAGCACTACCAAGACCTGATTCGTTTGAGAACACGCCACGTGCTACACCCGACTGAATAGCAAGCATGATAGATGCACCAATAAAGCCACCCGTTGCTGCTGTACCTGTAAAGGCGGATGAAATGACTAATTGAAAGGCAGCAGGCAGTGCTTCAGCTTGGAATAATAATACCGATGCACACGACACAACATAAATAACCGCCATGGTTGGAACGACTTTCTCTGCTACTTTCGCAATAGATTGAATGCCACCAAGGGTTACAACGGCAACAAGGACAGTAAGGATGCCGCCGGTTAACCATGCAGGCGCGTTCATTGTGAGGTGAGCTGAATCAACAATCGCGTTAATTTGTGGGAAAGTACCAATACCAAAACAGGCAACGCCTAAAGCAAATAGGGCAAACAATTTCGCGAGCCACTTATTACCCATACCGTACTCGATGTAGTACATAGGGCCGCCGATCATCTGGCCATTGCTGTCTGTTTTTCTGAATTTTACCGCTAATAAACACTCTGCGTACTTTGTAGCCATTCCAAATACGGCTGCAAGCCACATCCAAAATAGAGCACCAGGTCCACCCATTTTTATTGCGGTGGCAACACCGACAATATTACCCGTACCAATAGTGGCAGACAGGGCGGTGCATAATGCGGCGAAACTAGAAACATCACCTTTACCTGTACTTTGATTTTCTTCTTTTGAGAAGACCATTTTTAGTGCAGTTGGTAAGTGACGAAGTTGGAAAATACGAAGTCGGAACGTAAAGTAGATACCTGTACCCACTAATAAGATCAATAGAGGTGGACCCCAAATGAAGTTATCGATAGTAACAAGCGTGTTGTGAAAAGTGTTCATGGTTTCCCCTTAATAAAACATATAGAAAGGAGAAGAGAGAGTGGTGTACTAAAACTAAAAAAATAGGCAGTAGTATAGAGCCGAGATTAATCGGATCACTTTCTCCTCTGTCCTTTTGCCTGAGAGTTTCACCGTTATCATTTTTCAGATAAGGGCTTGCTCCTTCGGCGGCCGATTTAACGGCTCTCTCCAGAGATTCCTCCAACTACAGTCCTCACCTTATTCATAAAAATGAACTAGGCACCTGAAAGATTTACTTCTTCGGTGGGCGTTGCCAAAAATGGCGTTGCCGCTCTCCTGCAGTCTTCATCGGATCAACAAATTGTAAGCTACGAAGTAGCTAAGTTGAGTATGTTAGACAAGTCACATTTTTTTGTCATGCATTTTATTTACAAAATAGATAAAAATTGATCGAAAACGGTTTCTTTGTTCAAAATAACAACGATAACTCAAGTATTTAGAGTGTAAAAATGTGCTAAAGTATAAGAAAAGCGAGGTGTACTATGTTACGAGTTGCTGTCATTATTTTATTGTTTGCTCTTTCGGCACTATTGTTTAAATACAGAGCAAATGAAAAAATTCAAAAATCGGTGGTTTATACATCAGTGATTAGTGTTTTTATTTATGTTGCATATATCATGATTTCAGAACTGATCCGATAAACTGTTTGTTACTTATAAAATGTGTAGAGAATGCATCTATACTATCTATTGTTTATATATGAATGCTTGAGGTTAATGCGTGAGTGTAGAAAATCAAACCAGAACGACTGACGATCATGACGAAGACGTTATCATTATTGAAGAAAAATCAAAAACAAGTCATTGGGTTGCAGGGGTTACCTTAATCATTGGTGCTATTACTGGCGGCCTCATTGGTTCGAGTCTGTCTGATAATAAATGGTCTGCGGCTTATACTCAGCTAGAAGCGAAAGCCAAGCAATATCAAACTGAATTAAAGCAAGCAAATGAGAAAAGTGCCGAGCTTGATATCCTGATTTCAAAAGAGAAGGAACAAGCGTTAGAAGCGCAGCAAAAAGAACATGATGTTGAAAAAACGCAATTACTTTCAACGGAAGCTGATAAGCGCTCGTCACTAAGTAAAAGTGTAGGGGCATTAACGTCTCAAACAGCATCACTTGAAATGCAGGTAGAAGAGCAAGATAAGCAAATCACGACGTTGAGCAATCAAGTTGATTTGCAACTTACGATGCTTTCTCGTGCAAAGCAGTTATTTCAGCGTCAGCTACAGTTAAAAGAAGAAGCGGGTGATCTAGAAGTAAAAATTGAAGTAACAGGGGCTAATGAGAAGCAACTTGCTAAAGATTGTGCTGTGTATTTGGAAGGCAAAAGTTGGGATGTGAAATCGGACGTATGTAAGCGTCAAGAAGAAGCAAAAAAACAGATCGCACAATATAATGATGAACTTCAATTATTACAGATGGACATTAAAGAGATCGATCGTATTAGCGAAGATTTAGGAATGTAAGTGCTCTTCTCGAATAAAGAAACCACACATTGGTGTGGTTTTTTTATAGGCTTAAATTGTATTGAGAATTATTTCAGTAATTGGAGAAGATGAGTGAGTGATCAATCGGCGAAATTTGTTCAGGGCTCTACAATGCGTCATATATTGGTGATGTCGGGAACGGCTTCTATCGGATTAATGGCATTGTTTGTTGTTGATTTACTCGATATGTTTTTCATTAGTATGTTGGGGCAAGTTGAGTTAGCGGCGGCTATCGGATTTGCTGGGACAATTATTTTCTTTTCTACTTCTGTTTCTATTGGCTCATCCATTGCAATGGGAGCTCTTGTTTCTAAGGCATTAGGAGCAAAAGAAAATGATAGAGCAAAACAGCTGGCTTCAAGTACTTTAGTTATCGCTTTTATTGTAAATAGTATTGTTACTATCATTATGTTTTGCTTTATTCCTGAGTTGCTTGCAATGATAGGGGCAAAAGGAGTTGTGGCAGAGCGAGCACAAGCGTACCTTTCTATTTTATTACCAAGTACGCCTATTATCGCGATAGCAATGGCTGCAGGAGCAGGCTTAAGAGCTGTTGGTGATGCGAAGCGTTCTATGCTTGCAACGCTTTATGGCGGTCTTGTGAATGCAGTACTTGATCCTATCTTTATCTTTGGTTTTAACATGAATGTGGAAGGGGCTGCGATTGCTTCTGTCATTTCACGTTTGACGGTTTTAATTTTCTCACTCTATCCATTAATTGTGACTCATAAATTGGTCACATTACCTCAATGGAAAGACATTAAATATCATACGCCCGCCATATTTACTATTGCGATCCCGGCAATTATTACTAATACCGCGACGCCAATTGGAAATGCGATAGTGACCTCGACACTTGCGCCATTTGGTGAAGATTTTGTGGCTGGTTTCGCCGTTATTGGCCGCTTAATCCCCGTTACGTTTGCGGTTATATTTGCTATGTCAGGAGCTGTTGGGCCTATT
>JAAGZR010000006.1 GCA_024206155.1 Aliivibrio sp. | reverse complement strand
TAAAATTAAACGGTGATATTCACGTTGGTTTCGATCTTGCTAACCTACCCAACAAGTTTGCCTACATATACGACGAGATCAATGATAATGACGGTATACGTAGGTGGTTTAACTATAAAGGTTTAACATGGATTAGAAAGAAAGATTTATAACAAAAACGACTACCTACATATAATAAATATGTAACAAATAAAATTTAATACTATGATAAAACTTGAAATGAACGAATACACCGACTTATTGTCTATGATGTATGCTACTGAAAACTTAATCAAATACATTAACACCGATGTAATTAAGTACAACAACTTAAATCACCTTGATCTAAAATACTTAAATCAGCGTATTAACCGAGTAACTGAATTAATAACTAAAATCGATAAAAGTGAAAAATAAAATATTAAAATTCTTAACTGATTGTGCCCGGGCGGCAGCGTATGCTATACGCAAATAACCCTGTAGTTTATTATTTATTAGTTAGTTCCCAGCCCTTTGTGGTACGGCGAAAATGGGATCAATGTACATTGCCGTGTAGTACATAAAATATTAAGTGGTGTTACACTGGGATTAGTGTATATTAAATGTCTTAAGAAGAAACCAGCCACACATTATCGTAGCGAATAAATAACAGACCGCGGCGTAAGCAAAGGTAGGAAATGACTACGATCGGATAGGTATGGATGCATTAGCCTAGACTACAATTGTATGGGGGTTCGATTCCCCCACTATCCACTAACTTTAAACTAAACTTATGAATGAAGAAAATAATTACAACCCTGCTATACATACTTTTGCCACAGACAAGATCCAAGCCAAACTGGTAAACCTTATGTTCTCTATTGAAGATGCTAAAAAAGCGTTAAAGCGGGGTATATATGGTGGTATAACTAAACAAGAACAGGAGTTAATACTTCGTAACGAGCAAAGAGAAAAAGAAATATACGAGTACATACTTGATGCACTTGATCAATATGCAGACGTTGAACTACAGTTGGCCCGAGACGGTTATGTGTGGCCTCCTAAAATTCCTGCATTGCTTAAAGAGATCAAAAACTTACTTACTGACGAAGGATTAAACAAACATCAAAAATTAGTAGATAAAATAACTATTGCTATAGAGCAATTAAACATTGCAGATTGAATACGCAACCTTAAAGATAATATAATAAACCCTTAAATATAATAAATATGAAACTATTAACTGAAGAAATGGTGCAAGATGCACTTAAAAAATTAGGCTTTAGCAAAGAACAAATCAGCGAACAAGATGGCGACTTTACACAGCTTGTGCTAGATCATTATGGTGCACGTGTTGACGATCACTGGGCTGATCAAAATCTATATGTGTATGAAGAATCTACACGTGATGGTTATAGTGTATGGATATGTACACACAATCCTAATAGTATAAACATTGCTGAAGATGTTTATTACTCCGAACACAATACCTATATTGTTAGCGAAGTACAAGATGCTATACGCAACGGTCTGTCTATATACTGCGACGACGAAGCTACAATCAACGATGCTATCGAAGATATGTGTCAAACAGTATACGACGACGTACGTGCTGATGTTGAAATGGAATTCCACGATAAAGGTTATGTATGGCCAACTAAAATCCCTGCATTACTTAAAGAAGTTAGGGATATACTAACTGCTGATACCGTAGTTCAAAATCCTGAAACAATAAAGCGAATAGATGTTGCTTTAGAGCAGTTAAATAACAAAAACGACAACTAATATATAATAGCTGTATGAATATATTTTATTTAAACTCCGACCCTGAACGTGCTGCACAATTACAGTATAACAAGCACGTTGTTAAAATGATCCTTGAGTCCGCTCAACTACTCTGTTCTGCACATATAATGCTTGACAGTGAAATCGATGTTCCTTACAAGTTAACACATAAAAACCATCCATCTGCGGTATGGACACGCCAATCGCGATCTAACTATGCTTGGCTGTACTTTCACATGATGGCTCTTGGTAAAGAATACAAAAAGCGTTATAATAAAGAACACTTAACTATTACTAAATGTCGCGACGTATTGTCACAAACACCGGGCCCTATATTTAATATTGGGTTAACTGAAATGCCTCAATGTATGCCTGATGAATACAAAGTTGATGGCGACTCTGTTGCTGCATACCGTAACTATTATATTAATGAGAAAGCACACTGTGCTAATACTAACAAAGAAGTGCTATACACCTGCCCTTCGCAATTCGAATAACCTATGAGTAAAATAATT
>JAAGZR010000587.1 GCA_024206155.1 Aliivibrio sp. | reverse complement strand
CACAACCGTACAAGTTGAAGAGTTAGAAAACTATGTAGCCGCTTCTCAAGCATAATAAAGTTTTTATTCTTTCATGAAAAAAAGCACTCTAGTGATTGAGTGCTTTTTTTGCTTTAATTCAAAAAAAATTATTTTTATTTAAGCCGTTAATTTAACCATCAAGTAACAAATTACGTTCCACATATAAGACTAGCCTTAATTCAGTTCAGCATTTACCTTTCAAAACCTAAATCCCAATGAAATATAATAACAATTAAGCAACAATTGCCAATTTTCATATAGTTGAATTTCCATTAAAAAGCGATAAAATACTACGTAAACAAAGATTGCATAATTGAAGGGATGCTCTCAATTTATTTTAGAGGTTTTTATGAAACTATTATTTATCTTCTTACTCTCTACCATAGGCGGTGTTGCAGCTGCCGAGCATTTTCATTCATTTATCCTAGGCTTATGTATTGCGACACTTGCGGTAGGTTGTTGTCACTGGTTTGCATTTAGAACAACAAAATATCCACAACTTGCTTTAGTACTTTTACTGCTTGGACTTTTTTCAAAAATGGCGGTAACTATCGTAGGAGTTATGATGGCTGTGGATGCAGAATTAATTACTTCGCCATTTATTTTTGCTGTTTCCTATCTATTCTTTTCAATCGTAGCAACATATTTATGGTTTAAAATTAAAGATCGTAAAATATCGCAACAGTTACTAAATAGACATTCAGGCGCGGCTTAATATAAACCTCTGCTAGTCATTGAAAAGAAGGAGCTTAGGCTCCTTTTTTATTTTTGAATTATGCTATACCGTATCTATAATAAACATTCCTTGATATAGTAATGATAGTTTTTAAAAAAAAGGGTTTATAGATGCCGATTTCCATCTTAATTTGTGATGATTCAGCACTTGCTCGTAAACAATTAGCACGAGTAATACCTTCCTCATGGGGTGCAAATATTGAATTTGCGCAACACGGTTGGGATGCGATTGCTAAGCTTGAAGCTCATTCATACGATCTTTTATTTCTTGACCTTACCATGCCTGAGTTGGATGGCTATGGCACATTAGAAGAAATGAGAGCACGCAGGATAACAACTCAAGTTGTTGTTGTTTCAGGTGATATTCAACCAAAAGCGCAACAAAAAGTAGCAGAACTTGGTGCTAAAGCATTTATAAAAAAACCTGTTGATAAGCCTACATTAATTTCCACACTAGGTTCAATTAGCATTAAACCTGAAGTTCAAGCGACGTATTCACTACAACCAGTAACATCTATTCAACTTCGTCGCCGTGATATATATTTAGAAGTCGCTAACGTTGCAATTGGCCGAGCAGCTGATTCTTTGGCTCGCCATTTCGATGTTTTTGTTCATATGCCTTTACCAAACGTTAATTTATTTGAGATGAGTGAACTTCAGATGACACTCCGTCATTTAGCCAGTAATGAAAATATGTCTGGAGTATGTCAAGGATTTAGTGGTGAAGGAATTGCAGGAGAAGCCTTGGTACTGTTAAGCGATTCAAGCGTAACAGATCTAACTAAATTAATGGATTACCCTGAAGTAACAGAGAATAGCTTAGAACTAGAGTTATTGATGGATGTGTCTAATATTTTAGTAGGGGCATTCTTAAAAGGAATTGGTGAGCAAGCAGAGGTTAGATTCTTTCAAAGTGCCCCAGTTCTTCTTGGTCAACATATTTCGGTGAACAGTGTTATTGAATCAACCAAAGGATCGTTCAATCGTATTATGGCATTTGAGGTAAGTTACAGTATTGATAATACAAACATTAAGTGCGATTTACTTTTAATGATTATCGATGAGTCATTACCTATATTAGATAATAAACTAGCTTACTTACTGGATGATGAATAATGAATGGTATTCCTGCTGAGTTTGAACAATTTCACTGGATGGTTGACATGGTACAAAATGTTGACCTTGGCTTAATCGTAGTTGATAAAGAATTCAATGTTCATCTTTGGAATGGCTTTATGACACACCATAGTGGCAAACAAGCCCATGATGTAATGGGAAAGTCATTATTTGAAATATTTCCAGAGATAGACAACTCTTGGTTTAAAGCAAAGTCAAAGCCAGTTTTTGAACTGGGTACACGAAGCTTTGTTATTTGGCGACAAAAGCCTTATTTATTTCACTGTCGTAATGTTCGGCCGATAACTCAACAAAGTCACTTTATGTATCAGAATGTCACATTAAACCCAATGCGAAGTACAACAGGGGAGATTAAATCTATGTTCCTTGCCGTTGAAGATGTTACCGCAGAGGCATTGGCTGAAACACTAAACAAATAAATGAAATGCGATAAATAAGACAAATAAATGGAGACACGATAGTCTCCATTTTATTTAAACTTATTTATTTGCTTTCTTATCCGCTTCTGTCAGCTCACGGATCTTACGGCTGATATCACGACGTGATTTAGAGATCTCAGCACTTTTGATGATATGATCATCAACACGGTCTTCATAATCAGCTTTCATATTTTGAACAACTGCAATGATTTCGTCAGTAGACATTGTAGGGTGAATATAATCCAGCATATTTTCTAAAAGAGTCACACGCTTTTGGTTATCACGAATTTTCTTTTGGTTATCTTGTAGCTCACGCTTTAGTTTATTTTTACGACGTGCTTGGTTGATGATTTCAAAAACGTTATTCATTTTTATTTCCTATAATATGTAATAGCCACTTTCTTGATTAAATCATAAATGCAACATTGAAAACAATAACAAGATCAATACAGTGTTAAAAAAACAATTAACTAATAAATTAAACCGCTTTTTTCTCTTCAATGTCTGTTGTTTCATTTTTAGAGATAAGTGTTACTTTTTCTGACTCAACAACTTCACGGTTTTCACCAATAAGTAAGCCACCTTTTTCAATAGTCAAATGCTGAGTTTGCATTGTGCCTTTGAACTTTCCTTTTGGCTGGATACTTACTTCACCACCTTGGCAAGTACCTTCAACTAGACCATTAATAAGCACTAATCCAGCGTTTATGTCACCTTGAACTCTACCAGTCGGCGTTACAATTACTTCCGCTTCTGTAAAAATATTCCCACTAACAAAGCCGTCAATTTGAATGCTTTGATCTGACTCAATATTACCTGTTACACGACAGCCTTTGGCTATAATAGATAATGATACTGTGGTAGACCGACTACTAAAAAGGCCCATGCAGGTTTCTCCAATTGATATTAAACTAACGAAAGAATATTATCATGGATAGAAGCCAGAGGGATCACTAATTACATTATCAACTTCAGTATTTAGCAATATAGCTCACATTTTTATTGTGTATAATATCGATTATAGTAAAAGGATTATAAATAATGAGAACAATAACCCAAACAGAAATCCGCATTATTGGTTGTTTAATTGAAAAAGAAATCACAACACCAGAATATTATCCATTAACACTTAATGCATTAACCACAGCATGTAACCAAAAGAGCAACCGTGACCCTGTCATATCGATGAGTGAATCTGATGTTTTAGATGCATTAAATTCATTAATTAAAGATCGTATTGTGACTGATGAAACTCGTGGTAACTCAAGAGTGGCAAAGTATCAACATCGATTTTGTAATACAGAGTTTGGCAGCCTCAAACTTTCAAAGCAAGAAATTGCCATATTGTGCGTTTTGTTTCTACGTGGGCCACAAACACCTGGCGAGTTGAGAACTCGTACTCAACGTTTATGCGAATTTGAAAATGTGGCACAAGTAGAAGCCGTATTAAATAAATTAGCGGCAGATGAGAGCGCCCCTAAAGTTGTTAAATTATCGAAAGAACCAGGAAAGCGCGAAGCTCGATATGGGCATTTGTTCTGCGGTGATATCAGTGACAATGTCACTATATATCAGAGTCATGACAATCACACAAAGAGCTCAGAAGAGAATATACGAATCGAACAGCTAGAGAGTGAAGTATCCCAATTACGCACAGAACTTGATGAGCTAAAACAACTAATAAACGACGTTCTCTCATAGTTGTATGACAGAGCTTAAATCTGATTGGACACTCTATTTAATAAGAACCCCATCTAATAGCTTGTACTGTGGTATTACTAATAATCTATCTCGACGCTTTGAAATGCACAAAGCAGGAAAGGGCGCTAAGTACTTACGCGGAAAAAGACCTTTAACATTAGTATGGTCGCACAATGTTGAATCAAAATCCCAAGCGTTAAAGTACGAATACCGCATAAAAAAAATGACCAAAGCCTCAAAAGAAGCCTTGGTCAATAATTTAGTTGCGTTACCTGCGTTAGACTAGTATTGAATTAATCATAAATAGTAGGGATTGGTTGACGTTTATGCTGAGACAGTTGATAAATTTTTATTAATTTAGCTTCTGCTTCAGCATCAATTTTTTTACCTTCTAAGAAGTCATCAATCTGCTCATAAGTAACAGAAAGAGAATCTTCATCCGCTTTTTGTGGTGCGAGTTCTTCAAGATCTGCCGTGGGTATTTTTTTCACTAACTGCTCAGGTGCGCCTAGCGTTTCAGCTATTTTTCTCACCTGGCGTTTATTTAAACCAAATAATGGGGCTAAATCGCAGGCGCCGTCGCCAAACTTCGTATAAAAACCAGTAATATTCTCTGCCGAATGGTCTGTACCTAAAACTAAACCACCCACATAGCCAGCAACTTCATACTGTGCAATCATGCGAGCACGCGCTTTTACATTGCCTTTAACAAAATCAACTTTTTCAGAGTCAGAAGGCAGTAAACCTGTATGCTCAAGGCCAATATGAGTTGCCTTATGTAAACCATCAACACCTTCTTTAATGTTAATGCTAATAGAATGAGAAGGCTGAATAAAAGACAAGGCCATCTGTGCCTCATCTTCATCTTTTTGGATAGCATATGGCAAACGAACTGCAATAAACTGATACTTTTGAGTGTCATACTCATCATTCAGCTCATTAATCGCAATCTGAGCTAATCGTCCACATGTTGTTGAATCAACACCGCCACTAATACCAAGGATTAAAGAGGTACAGTGGGCCTTGAGTAAGGTTTCCTTAATAAAATTGACGCGTGTTTTAATTTCATTAACCGGATCAATTGATGGTTTAACTTTCATTTCTTCAACAATCAGTTGTTGCATTCTCATTCCTTTACTCTATTGAGACAGTTGGCAGTTAATTTGATAATCATACT
>JAAGZR010000586.1 GCA_024206155.1 Aliivibrio sp. | reverse complement strand
GGTTTGCATTAAATTTTGTGTTTAAGGCGCAGTGCGGTAGCCGTTGTGTTACGTTGTCTGCGGTTTAAGCTAAGCGTTAGGTTTATTTTGGGGCAGCGGCTTAAGTGTTGACTTGGGTGTTTCTTATCTTGAAAACTCCGTTGTCTTATTTTGACTCTTTCTAGCTTAAATGGCTGAAGATTTCTTCCCTAAATTCGTGTAAAAATTCGTTGTTGGTTTCGCGCATTTGGTGGTCACTTTGAGTTTATTTATGTGACTAAGTTCGTAAACTGTCGATAAGGCATCAGTTCTTTGTCAAATTGGCTGAGAATTTATGGTAAAACCTAACAAAAGCTTCAAACCGACAGCCAACTTTAGGCGGTTTTGGTTTGCATTATATTTTGTGTTTAAGGCGCAGTGCGGTAGCCGTTGTGTTACGTTGTCTGCGGTTTAAGCTAAGCGTTATGTTCTGTAAAGAAATCCCTTCAATACTGTATTTTGAGTTCTCCTTGGTCAGTTTTATTCTTGGTTTTTGGCTCTCAAGAGTCCCTATTCAGTATTGAGAAAAAAAATTTGCATAAGAAAGAATTGATACTGTTTTTATATACAGTGCGAGTAACTTTTTGCATTTGTCCACTTTCTGCCGATCAATGTCCACTTTCATGAGGTAATACCAGTTTAACTCTTAGATAAAATGATTATTGTCCAATGAGTTATGTGTTACTCTGATGAAATTAAATAAACAATAAACGACAGCCTGTGGATAGATTATATGGACATTTTGTCGTCTAATAACTGTTAGCTATTCGAGGGTATCCTTTAGTGAAGGAGTAGTGGAATGCATGAAAAGTATATGAGGATTGCGTTAGAAGAGGCGCAAGTAGCTTTGGATAAAGGTAATATCCCTATTGGTGCATGCATTGTATTAGACGGGTGCGTTATTTCTAGAGCTCACAATGAAGTTGATTCAAGTAGAAGTGATTTGAAACATGCAGAGATGCAAGCTTTAACTCAAGTTGATAGTCGTTTGTTTGAACTGAGTACTAAGGTTTCAATCTATTCAACGCTTGAGCCTTGTGCAATGTGTGCGGGAGCCATTGTTAATACAGGTATACAAGAAATAGTGTATGGTGCATCCGATTCATTAGTTGGAGCAATATCCGTTTTACGTACAAATGGGTATTATCAAACTCGGTTGGTTAATGTGGTAGGTGACGTGCTTGCAAATGAATCACAGCAACTACTAAATCAGTATGTTGATAAATATGGTTGTCGGAAGCATTTAAAGCATAGCTAACAAAAGCTTCAAACCGACAAACAACGCGTGG
>JAAGZR010000086.1 GCA_024206155.1 Aliivibrio sp. | reverse complement strand
GGAATCATTTTTAGGAGTAAGGATAGATTCAGCTTCTGTACAGAGTTGAAGTAGCTTCTCACGCATGAGTTCTGTCATTGAGTTACCAGGAACTTCAATATCATCAAGAATCATGAGGTCAGCACGAGAACCGGTAAGCTGTCCGGTAATACCAACTGATTTAACGGATGGTGCCTGGTGAGGAGCACAGTTAATATCAAAGGAAACCCTAGACCAACGGGAGTCGTCAGCTTTAGGTCTCATATGAGTCAACCACGGTGTTTCAATAATTAGTTTCTGAAGGAAGATGGACATGTTATCTGCACGTTCTTTAGATGCAGAGATAATCATGATCTTCTTTTCAGAGTCATTGAATAGTGTCCAAAGGACAAAGGCACCGGTAATCCATGATTTACCAACACCACGGAATGCTTGGATCTGTAGTCGTTTTGGACCGTGCTGTAGATAGTCAGCAATAGCGTATTGAGCACGGGTGGGTGAAGGAAGGTCTAACTGGCTCCAGAGAGCCTGTAGGAAGACCTTAAAGTCACCCTTAAGTAGTTCTAGGGTGTTCATAATTACAAGCGCCTTCGAGCGTCTTCTGTGAGACTTTTAAAACGATTCAAATTAGATTTACTTTCAGAAAATGCTTTTTGCAAAGCAATAGCCTCAGCTTTTGAAGGCTGGATATTATCTAAAATATATTGATCAAAAAGATCCATGAGTTCATCTGTAGATTTAGCGGATTCAACTAGATGTTTCATCTGTATTTCTTTTAACTGCCTTCCATCTTTAATACGAGTTCCGTGCAGATCTAGATGAGGGTTTTTATCCATATTTAACATATTAGATAATCTACCACCCATTGTTGCGTCTAGTTCTTCCGCATATAAAAACAGGTTTAAAACATCATCATCATCGCCTAATTTTTTCATAGCCTCAACAAACCGGTAAGATTCTTGCTTAGGGAAGAGATGATGTTGCTCCTTACCTTTTTCTTTAAATTTTTTACTACCATAAGCTATGACGTCATCAGGGTCTGTAGATGGACCTGTAGAGACATCATTATAGGCAGTGACTAATGCTTTTTTTCTATTTTTATCACGTCTATAATTAGTTAGACCTGAAGGATAACGACGTTGCTCAATCAATTCATTACGTCTTTTGCTCCAACGTTCCATAGCAGGACCAAAATCAGGACCACTAGCAATACCTTGTTTAACTCCTCTTGCTAATCGTTTAGGATTAGTAATGGTAAGACCAGTTAGAGCTAAACCAGTGAGACGTGGGTCAAGACCAGTAGCTTGAATAGATTGTCTAGCAAGATCTATTAAATTTGTTTCTGCTTTATCGATTTTTGAAAAAATCTTTTCACCAGGAACAGGCAAAGATTGAGCAGTTTGAGAAATTGGGTTGTTATCAACAAATTCCTGATGTGCTGTATCGAGCTTGCCAATTGTTTGAGATATTGGCGTTAAAATTGGCTCAAGCTTAGGTTCCCAAAAATCAGCAATGCGTCCAGATCTGTATGCAACTTCATTTCTAATGAAATCAATTGGATTCATAAAAAAAGCCGCCCTTGCGGACGGCGGTTATTGATAAGTTTGTGGACAGGTTATAGACCTTGTTGTAAGCCTCGATTCTTTTTATCAGAAGATTTATAGGCAACCTTCTTTTTACGACGACGAGCTTGAGTAGCTTTCGCTGCTTGTCGTTCTTGTTTTGCAGCGGCTACCTTTTTAGCAGCTTGACGAGGACTAACATAATCTGGGTTCTTAATAGAGACTTGAGAACCATTATTACCTGGTTGAATCTTCATGCTATTAAGAGCTTGACTAAAACCACCACCTTGAGCTTTG
>JAAGZR010000585.1 GCA_024206155.1 Aliivibrio sp. | reverse complement strand
TTTTGCTGGTCATGCGCCAAATCCCCAAGGCTCCTTTGCTGCTTGCCTTTTTTGTCTTTGCCGTTTTTGATTTCTTCCTTGCGGCGTACATGCATTAAGCTTTTAAAGCTGCTTGATTAAAGAATAAGCTGAATAGATTTATTTTTTAAGTTCTTTCGTGTTTGCTGATAGGAGGCCAATGCTATCTTGAACATAGCGCTAATCTAATGTGTAAATCTTTACACTTTAAATCTGTATTACCCGCAAAATTAAATTCTTGTTGCCCACTTTCAGTGGACTTGTGATTGATGATTTGTGCTTAAGGGCAGAAGTCAAGCAATGAAAATCGGCCATTGAATTTGTTTTGAGCTACACCGGAAATTTATATATGGAAAAATTTGATAGTTGACAGGATTTGAGCGGTTTTCAATGCCTCGAGGATGTGTTAATTGCTGACGCTCAGAATTATGAAAACCAGAGTTGGGTTATATTCATGAAGCTTATTCTTTACGACAACTCTGGTCTGTATTTATCAGAAAAGATGAATCAGTGTTCAGGTGTGGGTTGCTAAGATGCAAAAAATATCTTACTGATTCAGTGAATATGAATTCCAATGTGTTTGTCATGTGAAAAGCGGTCATCAACCCTACTTAATAAAACAAATCACATTTATGTTGATCTATTCAATCATAATTAAATATTTTCAATGCTCCAGTGTTGCTGTTCCAAGCTTCTGTGAATATATCTTCAACAAAATGAGTGTCAATTTGATTAAAGATTTTTTCTGAAGCTTGTTTTGAAAGTGTGGTGTCGCTTTTTACATGACTAATTTTTCCAATTAAAGCATTCTCATGATTAGAATTTGAATTTACAGTGATCAATCCACTGAGATTCTGCTTAGGATTATCAGTATTGATGACTTCCGTTAGTCCATTTTGATTCTGCAGGGTCTCTTGTTGATTGGGCAGCGCCATTGCTTCTTCGCTATGGAAGACATCTATTTGCTGTTTAGTGCTGTGAAAATTTTCCTGATCTGATTGATCCTGCCTAACAACGCTTAATTCCAAGTTTTGCGATTGAACATTCGATTGTATATCTGTAAGGCCTTCTGATTTAAATTCAATTTTTTCTCTTCCCCACTTATTACGATTTTGGCCTGAGATGTTCGAATTTCCAAATTTGGAAAGTTTCATGGCCTGAGAGTGAACATGCTTGGGGTAAAGAAATGGGGTGAATAGCAATATCAATAAAATTCTTTTTTTCATTGTTCAATTGTTGGAAAAGATTGATTTGTTTTTGGATTGGTTAGAGATTTTTTACTCATTCTAGGTTGGAGCGTCTGGCATCACTAAGTCTGTGCTTTGATCTAGTGCAACTGCTTGATTCCAGATTGGCTTGCAATTTGTATATAAGCCTGGGAATGAAGCTTTCAAATGCTTCGTGTCAAGATTGATGCTTTGAGTTAAGTTTAATGTTTTAATGCATTGCTCAATAATTCCCCTTTCAGTGATGATTTGTGTTTTTTTTGCTTGTTCTTTCATTGCCTGAACGCAACTAGCTACTTGCTTGCCTATAGGTATTTGAAATCCAATCCGCCCTTGTGGCATCCACTCTTTTTCTTTCCAGTTATCACCGAAACTGCCAAAGTACTGACTGCTATAGGGAAGAATACCAAGATTGAGAAAAAGACTCGGTGATCGACAGCTGATTGCTTTTGTACCAACAGTCATATCACCCAGACGACCTTGACCAGTATTCCTCTTATAACTATAAAGGCCTACGCCAATTGACTCTGAACGCGATTGGTTTTGCTGTGAACTAACAGGTGATGTTGAGGAATTATTGGTGTTACTTTGAGTGGAACTTGATGTCTGAGCCAATACAGGATTGCTCATCATCAACAATGTAGATACACAGGTTGCGCATTGTCTAAAGATTGACATTGGTGCAATGTGTTTTCGTATCAAATATGGCAAAAGATTTTGATGACTACACGCAAATGATGCTTAGTAGTAAAAGCTCAAAACCTCTTTTGCGCAAAAGAGGTTTTGTTTGGTCTCAATCCCAACGGCCCGTCGATTGCGTTGAGCTTCTGCGGGATTATTTCGATTTAATTTAATGGACGAATTCTGGTCAATCCAGTGAAGTCGCAGGCAACCATTTTTATCGATTGTTAATCTTTGGTACGAGTTTGACCTTTCAAGTTTTGTTCGCGATACTGATTTGATGAAAGGATTTTGATGGACTCTGTTGCGTTTACGCTTTTTGGTTGTTGATCGTTTTGAGGCTTAAGCGGTAAACGCTAAAGATCCTTGGATGCTTTGATTATTCTATTGATTGCCGGTAATGAGTCTTTATTTGCGAGGCGGATGTATTTTATTGCGCTAATAGATGTGAAATTTCTT
>JAAGZR010000584.1 GCA_024206155.1 Aliivibrio sp. | reverse complement strand
GCTCTTATATAATCTTTTTGTCTAGGTGTTTTAGCCTCTACAATTTTTACTTTTTGTGGAGATAAGTTTTCTTTTCTGGTCTTTCTCTTAGTCATTAAAGTACCTTATGTTAGTGTTATGAGCCAGAACTTCCAAACCCTCCTGATCCTCTCTTTGTATCGTCTAAGTTGTCTACTAATTGTAAATCAAAATCCTTTACTTTTTGAAATACTATTTGAGCTATCCTATCGCCTTGCTCTACATTGTAGTCGCTGTATTGAGAGTTGTAGAGTATAACTCCAATATCGCCCCTGTAGGAAGAATCTATAACTCCAGCGAATACGTCTATGCCGTGTTTGTATGCCATTCCAGATCTAGGCCAAATCAATCCAACATAACCTTCTGGGATAGCCATAGAGATTCCTGTCTTAATTAGTTTGTGACAGTGTTTTTGAACTATAGCACCATGTAAAGCATAGAGGTCGTACCCAGCATCCGATCTGTTTACTTTGGTTGGGACAACCGCCATATCGTCAAGCTTTTGCACTTTTAACTGTGGCCCATTCCAACTAGGAAATGGCGCTCTGTGTTTAGTTTGTGATTCTCTTAACATTTCTTCTCTAGCTTTTTCGTCTGGGTGGATACTCATATCTCGCATTTTCCTCCTGCGCAGGCGATCTCCTGCTCTGGTACTACGTTGTTAGTTTCCTCGATAACATTTGTAAAGTCAACATCTTTATATTCACGATTCATGTCAACCCACTCTTTCCAATTGTATACATCTTTCATACAATAGGTCAATTGCCTTAAATCTCCATTAAAATATTTACCGGCAAATTTCTTACACCGATCTTTCCAAGCTTTCTTGCCGTTGCCTTTGATCTTTTCACCTACACCAAGCAAGCTATCACATGCGGTCCACAGGTTGTCTTCCCAGAGCGTAAGTGCTACTTCAATCAGGCCGCTGACAAATAACGATGCGTCACCGTAGTGTGCAACCTGTTCGCTTGGCAGGTATACAGTAGTAAACGGGGCTTGGGGATAGTCCTTATCTCCAGAGATAGGAAGCAAAGAAATACCACAGAAATATTTTCTATTCTTATAAATATACTTTTCCACTTCTTGCCATTCCTCTGGCTTAACATTGATAGTATTGCTTACATTATGAACAAGCCAAGGCTGCGTGCATAATTCTTTATTAGTACCATTGATTACCCAGTTTTGCTGTGTAGACTTTACATAGTCTAGAAGTTGAATAGCATCCACTGCGTTTTTAGTTTTACTTCCATCTGGAACTTCTACACAAAAACCAACAACGTCATCGCTATCATTATTACTCCATACGCTTTCTTCACATGCTCTAGGGTTAATTTCTTTCATGTAATTATAGATGGGTTCCATCTTATTTGCTTGTACACGTCTGATGTAGCGTTTAGCGTGATGTGGGTGAATACCACTAGATGTGCCTAGAATACAACTAGAAGTGCCTTCTGGTTTGATACAGGTAGTGCGAGCAGCTTGATTGACGCCGATCATCTCTGCAATCTTTTTGTTTGTCTTCTTGACTATTGTAGCTCCACGCTTTTGTGCGGTTGCGTCTAGGCAAATTTGATGCTGCTCCATAATCCCTGTCATGCTCACGCCAAGTAAAGCTTCTCTTGCGATGATTCTTTCGGATGCACCACCAAGGTATTCAAACTCTGAGAAACCCGCCTGTAGAGTACCAATAATAGTAGCAGCGCGACAAGCATCGAAAAAGTCTTGCTCTGTTTTAATTTTAGAGCAGTTGATAGTTGACAGGTTACATGCCTGCCATCCTGACTCTTTTGTTTTCTCGCAGACGGGCCACATACCAATCTCAACGCAAGGGTTTACGAGCAGTTCTGTACTATCAGACCAAACAAATCCCGGCTCACCAAACTCTTTCACAGACTTCATTAGTTCTGTGAATTGCTCTTTGCTTGTTTCGTCGCGTAGAAGCAAGGCGGAATTGTTAGATCGTCCACGTTGAGGATTGTCTATAAACCATGTGCCTGTCTTTGCCGTAGCCATCTCTTGGTCATCTGGGCTAAACACACAAATGGTAGCACTGCGACGAACCCCGCCAGAAATAACAGCGTCAGCGGTGTGCATAACAATATCGTAAGCTTGGATGGGGGAGAGTTTCTTTTGTCCATCTTTCAATGCCTTGTCTAGAATTTTCCTGATATTAGTTAGAGCTTTTTTGAGTGGCTCTGGTCCGGGTGCTTTGCCGCCACTAGATTTAAG
>JAAGZR010000583.1 GCA_024206155.1 Aliivibrio sp. | reverse complement strand
TCGCACGATAAAGGAGGTAAAAACTTTAAAAAACTTTATGATGACTCAGATGTTACCCAAAGAAACGCCAATGGACAGACTCGCAGCGGATTATATTCTTTGTTCATACCTATGGAATGGAACTACGAGGGATACATTGACGCTTATGGGTTACCTGTATTCGACACACCAAGTAAACCGGCTGAAGGACCTCAAGGTGAAAAGATAAAAATAGGTGTAATAGAATACTGGGAGAACGAAGTAGAAGGTTTAAAGCAAGATCAAGATGGTCTTAATGAATTCTACAGACAGTTTCCTCGTACAGAAAAGCATGCTTTTAGAGATGAAACAAAACAATCTTTGTTTAATCTAACTAAGATATACGAGCAAATAGATTTTAATGAAGACATGCGTAACTCTATAAATGTTACAAAAGGTAGTTTTCAATGGGAAAATGGTAAGCAAGACAGTAGAGTTGTATTTGCTCCAAATAAAAATGGTAGGTTTTTAGTGTCTTGGATACCACCTCTTCATTTGCAAAATAAAAAATATAGTAAAAACGGTAGGTTCTACCCTGGTAATGAACATATAGGTGCATTTGGATGTGACCCTTATGATATTTCAGGTACGGTAGATAAAAGAGGTTCTAACGGATCTTTACATGGCTTAACCAAGTTTTCAATGGAAGACGCGCCACCAAATCATTTTTTCTTAGAATATATAGCAAGACCACAAACTGCTGAGATATTTTTTGAAGATGTCTTGATGGCTTGTGCTTTTTACGGTATGCCGATACTTGCTGAAAATAATAAACCAAGACTTTTATATTACTTTAAGAAAAGAGGTTATAGAGGTTTTGCAATGAATAGACCAGATAGAAGTAGAAACAAACTATCTGTAACAGAAAGAGAGATAGGTGGAATACCAAACTCTAGTGAAGACATTAAACAAGCACACGCCGCAGCTATAGAATCTTACATAGAAAACTTTGTAGGATTGAAAGAAACAGGTTACGGTGATATGTACTTTCAAAGAACGCTTGAAGATTGGGCTAAGTTTAACATTAATAATAGAACATCACATGATGCTTCTATTAGCTCTGGTTTAGCACTAATGGCTTGTAACAAACATAGGTATACACCTATAAACAAAAGAAAAACGGAACCTGTTGACATAGGTATCAAAAGATACGACAACAGTGGATATACATCAAAAATAATAAGTTAAATGAACGTTTACACTAATAAC
>JAAGZR010000582.1 GCA_024206155.1 Aliivibrio sp. | reverse complement strand
TTGTCCAATATTGATGCGTGAGATGTCTGTTTGAGGAACAGTAAAGCGTAAACGCATGATACTTGTGTCTTCTAAACGAACGATGTCAGTACTTGGTTGTAAATATTGACCAAGGTATACGTTACGAATACCAATTACACCACTGAAAGGCGCTTTGATTTCACGACGATCAATAGATGCTTTCATACCCTCAATATCAGCAGCAAGAGAGAAGTAATTTGCTTCTGCTTCATCGTATGCTTCTTTTGAAATAGAACCTTTCTTGTATAGGCCCTTATAACGTTTATATTTAGCTTCAGCCGCAGGAAGGCGTGCTTCAGTACTCTTTAAGTTTGCCTTTTCTACTTTAGAATCAAGAGAAACTAATACTTGGCCTTTTTTTACTTGGCTGCCAGAATCAAACGAAATTTTATCAATGATGCCATTAACTTCAGTTGTTAACGTGACACCTTGGTTAGGTTCAATAAAGCCGATAGCTTCAATAGTTGGAGTCCAATGAGATGAAGCAATGGTTTCTACCGTAACAGGGAACTCGGGCTCTGGTCGGTTAGCCATATATTCAGCGATTTTTTGTTGTTTAAACATGTTAAAACCAATCACACTACCGAAAAGAAGTAGTGCAAGAAGCAACATAAAGAAAGTCCACTTTTTCATTCTGATTAGAACTCCGAATTAGTGTTTGATAATTGCATCCCAGCTAGCTTCAATAGCCGCATCGAGATCATCGTTTGTTAAAGTAAAAAAACCTTGAGCATGCTTACGGGCTAAACAAACACTCGCTTCCAAGCTCAGGCCAGTTAATATTTCTACACTTAGAGGTTTAAATACGCCTTGCTCAAGTCCATCAATAAAAAGTTGGTTTACTTGGGCAAACATTTCCTCCTCTAGTTCCTTAAATTTTACTAGATCAGAAGAAGGGAGTGAGTCGTATTGATTACGATTCAAAAACGTATTCTTCTCTGAAATAGCAAAGTGCCAAATGTTAAGCCACATAGTACGAAATCGGACTTTAATTGGGTCTGAATCTTGTACATTTTCTTGGATAGCAAATGCAACACGTCGCATAACATTCAATTTTATTTCTTCGATTAATGCTTCTTTATCATCAAAGTAGCGATATATCGTGCCAGCAGCAACACCAGCTTGGTTAGCGACCTTCTGCATGGATAAACCACAAAATCCGTCAGTTGCTAATAATTGCTCAGCCGATTCAAGAATGAGCTGACGCTTTTCCTTCATAAACTGATCCTTATGAAATGAATGAACGTTCATTCATTATTTTAGGCTACGATACATAAAATGTAATCTCTTTTTGTGTCAAGAAACGTAAAGTTCACACTTTTTCCTCGATGGTTTACATGGTATTAAAATCATGACGGCCTTATTATAGGCACAAATATTCATTAACGATTTAATAGGTGATTAATGAGACTTAATTCACAGCAAGATGAGGCCGTAAAGTTTGTCTCTGGCCCATGTTTAGTATTGGCAGGGGCTGGCTCGGGTAAAACGCGCGTAATTACCAATAAAATTGCTTATTTAATTCAACAGTGTGGCTATAAGGCGCGAAATATTGCTGCTGTGACGTTTACTAATAAAGCCGCTCGAGAAATGAAAGAGCGCGTAGGTCAAACGCTTAGTAAGCAAGAGTCTCGTGGGTTAATGGTTTCAACCTTTCACTCTCTTGGGTTGGATATTATTCGTCGTGAATACAAAGTATTAGGCTTAAAGGCGGGGTTTTCATTATTTGATGATCAAGACCAGCTTGCTCTATTGAAAGAGTTAACAGAAAAACAGATCGATGGAGATAAAGACTTATTACGTCAGTTATTGAGTAGTATCTCGAATTGGAAAAATGACATGCTGACACCAGCGCGAGTCAAAGAGTTTGCGCGTTCAGAGCAAGATCAGTTGTTTGCTTTTTGTTATGAAATGTACCTCACTCAAATGAAAGCGTATAACGCTCTTGATTTTGATGATTTAATTTCACTCCCAGTTCTCTTACTTCGTAATAATCAAGAGGTGCGAGAGCGCTGGCAAATGAAGATCCGCTATCTTCTGGTTGATGAATATCAAGACACCAATACGAGCCAATATGAATTAGTTAAGTTATTGGTGGGTGAAAGAGGCCGATTAACCGTGGTGGGTGATGATGATCAGTCAATTTACTCATGGCGTGGAGCAAAGCCTCAAAACTTAGTACTTCTAAATGAAGATTACCCAGCATTACGTGTCATAAAGTTAGAGCAAAACTATCGTTCAACGAGCCGAATTTTGCGAGCGGCTAATATATTGATAGCCAATAATCCTCACGTATTTGAAAAACGTCTATTCTCTGAAATCCCAGATGGAGAACAGATTAAGATTTTAACCGCTAAAGATGATGAGCATGAAGCGGAACGAGTCGTTGGTGAGTTGATAGCACATCGCTTCTTGAATCGAACAGATTACAAAGATTATGCGGTGCTATACCGAGGTAATCATCAGTCACGCTTGATTGAAAAGTCGTTAATGCAAAACCGAGTGCCTTATAAAATCTCAGGAGGTACTTCATTTTTTGCGCGTGCAGAGATTAAAGACATCATGGCTTATCTACGCTTACTGACAAACCCAGATGACGACAATGCTTTTTTACGAGTGGTGAATACGCCTCGTCGTGAAATTGGCCCTGTAACTTTAGAAAAATTGGGTACCTATGCCAATATGAGAGGGAAAAGCCTATTTGAATCAAGTTTTGAGCTGGGTTTAGAGCAAACGCTTTCTGGGCGAGGCTTAGAATCTTTACGTCGGTTCTCTCATTGGATAGTGTCTATTTCTGAAAATGCTGAGCGAGGTAATACAGTAGAGGCGGTGCGTTCGTTAGTAAAAGACATTCATTATGAAGATTGGTTGTATGAAACATCAACCAGCGCAAAAGCCGCCGAGATGAGAATGAAAAACGTCTCAGATCTCTATTCATGGATTGTTGCTGATTTAGAAGGTGATAATTATGATAATGAAGAGAAGACATTAAAAGAGGTGGTACAGCGCCTTACACTTCGGGATATGATGGAGCGAGGTGAAGACGAAGATGGTGCAGATCAAGTTCAGCTAATGACCTTGCATGCCTCTAAAGGTTTGGAATTTCCATACGTTTATTTAATTGGTGCAGAAGAGGGAATTTTACCTCACCAAGTAAGCATTGATGAAGATAATGTCGAAGAAGAGCGACGATTGGCCTATGTAGGGATCACTCGAGCGCAAAAAGAGCTCACCTTTACATTGTGTAAAGAACGTCGTCAGTATGGTGAATTGATTCGACCAGAACCAAGTCGATTCTTGGAAGAGCTTCCACATGATGATCTGGATTGGGAAATGAAAAAACCAAAGCCGACTCAAGAAGAAAGAATGGAAAGAGGAAAAGCAAACATCGCTAACCTTAGAGCCATGCTTAAGAAGTAATCAGACATACAAATACCCACTACTAATACAGTGGGTATTTTTTTATGATTGAGCTAAATGAAGATTATAAGCAGGTTATAAGCCTTTAATTAAATACTTAACCGCGGCAATAATTTCATCATCAGAGCAGTTCATACACGTACCACGTGCTGGCATTGCATTAAATCCATTAATCGCGTGTTTATTAAGTACGTCGATACCTTTCGCTATACGAGGAGCCCAATCAGCGGCATTTTGTGTTTTAGGAGCACCGGCTGCGCCAGTGGCATGGCATGCAATACAAAATGTATTGTAAACCTGTTCTCCTGAACGAGGGCCAGTAGGTTCTTCAATCACAACCACATCACTTGCTAAATAAACTTGACCAACTGGCTTAATTCGCTCAGCAATTGCATCGTCAGAGTTACCTGCTGCATAAGAGGTAGTTGAAAAAGTTAATGCAGCAACTGTTGCAATAATGATGTTACGAATAGATTTTTCCATAAAGCTCACTTTACACTCCCAGTTATTATTATTGGTTTAAGTCCGTCTTATTGTATTTACCGAGCAGAAAAACGAATTTAGTTAAACAGCTTCGTTAACTTCGTGTAAATATTGAGTGATTATATCTGCTTAAATTGTTGCAATAAACCACTATACCCAAAGAAAATGAGGATAAATACTAAGGAATTGTTGAAAAAGAGACCAAACGACAAAAAAAGTAAAAAAAACACTAGACGAAGGTCACGCAGATCCGTATTATTCCTCTCCGCCGATAGGGTATACGCCCGTAGCTCAGTTGGATAGAGCGTTGGCCTCCGGAGCCAAAGGTCGAAGGTTCGAATCCTTTCGGGCGTGCCATCCGGATTACAAATTAGCGGCAAAAAAAGTAATGGTGGCTATAGCTCAGTTGGTAGAGCCCTGGATTGTGATTCCGGTGGTCGCGAGTTCGAATCTCGTTAGCCACCCCATTATTTTGGTAGCTTTTATAAGTTTCCAGTTTTGATTCAAGCAATATCCCAAGAATCGAGACGAAAATAAGTCGGTGAATAGCGCAGCTTGGTAGCGCATCTGGTTTGGGACCAGAGGGTCGGGGGTTCGAATCCCTCTTCACCGACCACTATTTCAATAATCGCGATAGGCGGTTATATAAAAAATTAGTGGTGGCTATAGCTCAGTTGGTAGAGCCCTGGATTGTGATTCCGGTGGTCGCGAGTTCGAATCTCGTTAGCCACCCCATTAATTTATTGGTAGCTTGTATAAAGTTCCCTGTTT
>JAAGZR010000085.1 GCA_024206155.1 Aliivibrio sp. | reverse complement strand
GTCATAGAAATCTAACCACTTCTTTGGTGAAGACATGATAAGTGCAGAATCATCTAAGAACATCTGAACCCTTGTGTCATCTACGTCACAGAACTCTGGAAACCTGTCCTGAAAATCTCCTACACTTGCCATCTTATTTCTTCTCTTCTTTAGCTTCTTTGGCTTCTACTTCAGCAATCAACTTGCGAGCAGCTTCTACTTTCTTAGCTTTCTCTTTTGCTAGAGTAGCTTTACTCTTGACAACATCAACTAAGATAGTGATCTCGCCTTTGTCAATCATTGGTTGTGCAGCATCACGGAACTTGAGCCATTCTTCATCTTTAAGTTCTAGTGTAGAACCTGCAATAATGTTCAATGTTTCTGGTTGGTTGCTACCAATGATATTCTCATTTTCCTTAGGTCGCTTGTGACGACATAGTACTGAGGTATTGAATAACAGATTTGATTTTAATTTCATAGTGCTTCCTTCTTAATGTGTTTGACATTCTCGTCAATTCTTATAATCATATTGTGCATCTCAAACACAATTTCCCTTAATTCTGTGTTGGCTTCCACATCTTTTTTCATAACAGCATATGCTGTTTCAGCTTCAAACAGCCCCAACTGCAAAGATATACTTGATATACACAGCAGGGCTACTATAGCTTCTAGTGGATTAGCCATGAACTTCTCAAATAAATCCATGGCAACCTCCTATTAGATACCACACCAGTGAGCAACTGCACCTGGACGGATCATTTCAACACCAGCGAATCGACCATAACAGTTGATTTCATACTCAAGACCTTTGTACTGAACAGGCAAGTGCATGTATGGGAATGGTTCACGGATACGCATGTTATCTTCAGACTCAGCAACAACTGTGAAACCAGATGCACCAGGAGTAACACCATCAATAGGATCAGAGATACTACCTGTACCACCAGTACCTACATCAGGATAGATGTTAGCAACTTCGTTTACATCTTTGATTTGATCAGCAGAAGTAATGAAATCGTTGTTAGCTAGGAACCAGCTCAAGATGCTCATGTCAGACTGAGTAGAACGTGGAGTGTTCTGTAGCAATTTCTTATCAGCTACTGACATGATAATCATGTTAGGAGAGAAGATTTGCTTGGTATCAGCATACATTTTGGTAAGTGCATTGTTCAAGTCAGCAATGATGTCATCAGGAGTCTTATCACCTGAACGCCATTGAGTTGCATTACCACCAGTAGAACCACCAGCTACAACATTACGCTCACAAGTTAGAGCAGGTGCACCGGCTGGACCATTGAAGAAACCTTGAAGGTTGTTGTCTGGAGAACCGAAGAAGATAACTTGGTTAACTTTCTGTTCATAAGACTTACGAGATGCAGCAGCTTTACGAGCTTCAAGTGGAAGACCAGTAACTTTACTAGCAGCAAGTTCCTGACGAGAGTAACCAAAAGCGTTACCGAAAGTACGAACTGCAATGCTGTATTCTTTACCGTTGATGTCACCACGTGGCAAGTCAGTTGCTTTACCAGCAATGATTGCAGTGTCACCGCGCTGATCATAGCTACGGTAAGTGATCAAGTTAATACCTTCACCACCTTCAGTGTTCAGAGCAAATAGGGTACGACCCTTAAGTTCTGGATATAATACATCAAAGCTTTTTGCAGAAATGTATTCTAATTGACGCTGAAAGAATACACCTTCGTCATCACCAACTAGGTGACCAGCGTTTACTAGAGCTTCAACTTCATCAGAAAGGATAAAGTCTACGTCAGCTGCACCAGGAATAGGCTGGTTTTGTTCATCAACTGCGAAAGTTTTTACTGTTTTACTCATTATATTTACCTTATATTTTAAAAGTGCGCCTAATGACGCACTATTTTAATTACTTAATGTCGATACGTACTTTAATGATATCGCCAACAGTACCATCTTCATCAGCAAACACGTTAGTTGCTAGGTACTCAGTACCTGTACTAGGTGCTGCTACTGCAGTTTGAGTGAATTCACCAGTAGCTTCGTCTACTAACAAAGCATCACCACGAGTTGCTGGACCACTAGCAAGTTTAATATACAAGTAACCCTGACGGATAAGTGATACACTTTCGGTAGCTTTGTAGACAAAATCTTCACCAGTCGATGGGCGTGTACCTGCTTCGTGGTTAAGTTCACGATGCGAGATTGCATATACATTGGTTGTGAAGCTAGAATCAATTTGGTCTGTACCAAGAGAGATGCCACGTTTTACTGAATCGTTGCGCTTAGTTGCAACACCAAAACCCACATCTGCACCAACTAAAGTACCAGATTGAGCTACTCGTGGACCACTATCAACTAGCTGACCAGCGTACCCTTTGCCAATGTAAAGGTTGAAGTCTTGAATAGGCATAATATTTTCCTTAAGATTTTAATTTCTTTTGTGTTTCGATCATTCTAGCTCGTGCACTTACTGCTGGGCTAGGTTCTGCCTTTACTTGTGCACCAAGTTTTGTATCAGCTAGTAGGTTACCCATAGATGTTGTATTATTGAAGTTCTCTACTAGCACATCAAATCGAGCACAAATATATTCTTCGCTCTTACCATCTAATACAAGGTTAGGAACTTCTTTGGTAAGTACCTCAACCCGGATTTCATTTAAAGATTTGCTACCAAAATCCTTGACATCAGCAAGCATCTGTGCATCAGCAATAACTTTGCAACGCTCAATTACTGCTTCTTCAGCAACTTCCTTAGCTTTTTCCAATTTAGCATTGGCTTCTTCTAATTCTTTACTGTGATCAGCAGTTAATTTCACTAACTCTTCTTTAGATTTCTCAAGTTCGCTGTCTAGTTCTGCTTTCTCACTGATAGCATCACCCAACATCTTACTTAAAACTTTGACCTCATCAACTTCTTTAACTTCTTCATCAGAAATTTCAAGATCTTTCTTCTTCTTTCCCTTGACTTTATCAAGTTCTTCAAAAGCCTCATCACTAATACGGCAAGAAGAACCAGCTCGACCCTTAGGAACGATAGCGATGTGGTTAGCTTTGATATTTCGTTGATAATATTCACCATCAACTTCTTCAATATCACAGGTATAACCAGCAGACAACTCTTCAGTTCCTTCGACTTCCAGTGCATCAATAGCATCCTGCAATGTAAGTACCAGAACACCAGTTAGCATATCTTCATCACGTACAGGCATACCTTCGAGCATACCAACTTGTAGGGATTTTGCATTTTCCGCTGTTACGGGTATGTTGCTTCCTTCTTCATCTTTTGGGTGTCCAATTGTAACTGGAGCACTTCGGAATGACGCAACAGATTTTTCATCAAATACATCTTGTTCTTGACGATGTACTTTGATAATTTCATTAGGTTCTTTGTCAGTTAGATTTAACTGTTTAGCTGTGTAAAGTTGTACACCTGTTCGTGCAAATGCACATGGTACAATCATCTGTCCAGCGTCAGTTAGATGTCGCTTGGATGGTACACTAATTCGATCAGCCAGCTGTGGCATCTGTATCTCCTTTATTAATAAGTAATTCTCCTAGGGCTGCTGTCTTTAACACCATTCCTCTATCAATAGCTTCTTGTAGAGCAGATTCTCTTGAAATAATTCCAGAATCAGTAAGAATTTGTAATGTCTCAGCATCTATTCTATCCCTAGCTGCTTTCTCTGAAGCAGACTCTGGGAACATACATGCCCATTCATATTTAAATTCACTTATGTCTAAACCATAATTCGCTGCTAATAATTTATCAATAACAACAAGTCTAGGATCATAGACAGCTCTATGTAAACCTTTCAGAGTTTCAATATAGTTAACTAAGTCAGATTCCCCAGTAGCATTCATACCATCTGGAGATGCAGATAGAAACCTAGTAGCTGGAATGCTAACTGAAGCTGCAACTATCTTTAAGTATTCCCATATTAAATCTTTTACACCTGAAAGTTGTATAGATTTTTGCTCATATTCCTCAGAGCCATCGAGGATAGATACTCCAAATACAGACTTGATAGTTTTCCAATCTGTAAATCTTTGAAGCATGGCGTTGGTTCCAGAGTCATTCTGCAAGATATTTTGTAATCCTTCAATTCGGATAATATCTGTATTTGCTTCTTGAACCATTTGTGCTGCAGCATGTGAAGCTACATGAAAGTTATCTATTTGAGGCATCAGTGGTATCAAAATACTATCACTGTACCACAAGTTCCTTTGTCTCTCGTAGATAGGTAACTCAGTTCCTTCAAACCTAATTATTCTATCTCTGTGAATCTCAGTAGTTGAGTTGACAAAAGTATAGGAAGTTGGCATACCATATGTTTCAGACATAGGTTCTGTATCTAAAGATCCTGTAGCTACAACCCTAGTTCTATCAACTACGATCAAAGATCTTAGGCATCCAGGTTTTAGATTCTTCCAGTT
>JAAGZR010000581.1 GCA_024206155.1 Aliivibrio sp. | reverse complement strand
GTTTAACGGCAGCCTTGACTTATTGTCTCTTCCAGATAAAGCTATTGCGAGCGAGAATCAGAATAAACAGGAGGAAACAGATACGTTAAGAGCATTACATCAGTGGTGCAAAGAAAACGAAGACGCTGCTGTGTTGTACATGCACACCAAAGGTGTATCACGACGAACACAGTACACTGATGATTGGCGTCATCTGATGGAGTTTTTCTGCATCCATCAATGGGAAGAATGCATCACAGCTCTGGTACTAGGCGATGATGAAAACAAACCACCTTCTGATTTAGTAGGAGTCAATTGGCAAGAAAACACTTCAATGGGTTGGCATCCCCATTTCTCCGGAGGATTCTGGTGGGCCAATTCAAATTATGTTGCTGGATTATCAGACGAATACTTTAATCATCCGAATCGTTATTGGCGTGAATTTTGGATTGGAACAGGCCAACCTATCGTCAGTAATCTATGGGAAAGTCATTTAAATCGTACAGATAAAGCTATGCATTACACGCAACCTTACGCTAAAAAATTGTATAGTAATAGGTATTTGAACGAACAAGTAATGAAACAACAAGATCCTTGGCAAGATCCAAACCCTGAACTTGCAAAGATGATTGAGAATTTAAACGTTAATGGGTTTGAAGTCTCAGGTGGTACCGATAAAAATACAATCCATAACTACACAGGGATTTATGCTGAGCTACTGAAATCTTATCGTGACAAGAAGGGTACCTTGTTAGAGATTGGTGTTCAGCACGGTGGCTCTTCTTTGCTATGGCATGAGTATTTACCTTATTTCCGCTTGTTTCTTTCGGACATCCAGGACATTGTGCCCGATTTAATCTGGGATCAAATGGATCCTGACCGTTATGATTTTTATCAAGGCGATGCGTATAACGGTGGCAGTTTAAAAATGTTTGCTGATGAATGTGCAGAAGGATTTGATGTGATCATTGACGATGGTCCTCACACCTTGCAATCACAAGTCTTTGCTGTTGAGCATTATTACCCAATGGTCAAGCCTGGTGGCGTACTGATCATTGAAGACATCCAAGACATTAACCATTTAGATGCATTGACCCAAGCAGTACCAGAAGACGAGCGTAGTAATGTAAGGATTTTTGATAATCGTCCTAGTCAAGGTCGTTATGATGATGTGATCTGGGCTATATTTGCACCGATGCGATAGTCGAACGCATCTTAACTTCTAGCTACAACATGTTCTTGAACGGGACGGTTTAAGGAATATCAAGCGGGCTAATCACCCGCTTTTTTGTTAGTATTTATAAAAGTAAATAGTGTTAGTGGCTAGTCGCAAACATAACC
>JAAGZR010000580.1 GCA_024206155.1 Aliivibrio sp. | reverse complement strand
GTAGTTTACGCTGTTATCACGAGGATTATCGATGAACATGTCTTTGGTCAAATTACCTTTCAAGAATTTGTTGGTTAAGCCACGGTTGAATACTTTATGAAGATTTGAATCATCTTCATATAGCTCACCTGTCTCGACAAATTTATTGATATTTTTACGCCAGTTTTCAACTACGGTATATACGTAGTGAGCACCTTTAATACGACCTTCAATTTTCAGTGAGTCAACTTTTGCATCCACTAATTCAGGAAGATCAAAGTACGCGGAGTTATCTTTTAAGTTTAGTGGGTATTTAGTACCTACGTTTGTTACTTCATATTCATCACGACACGCTTGGCTACAACGACCACGGTTGCCTGAGTTACCCACACTTACTGAGCTTGAGTAACATTGACCAGAAAATGCAATACACAAAGAACCATGCACAAATACTTCTGTTAGCATGTCATTTTCATGAGCAACCGCTGTCATCTCTTTAATTTCATCAATGTTCAACTCACGAGATAAGTTAACGCGAGAAGCGCCTACTCTAGATAAGAATTTAAGTTGCCCTTCATTGTGTGTCGTTAGCTGAGTAGAAGCGTGAACATCTAATGTTGGGAAGTACTTTTTGATCAGGTTAAAGACACCTAAATCTTGCACGATAATGCCATCAAGTGTTGTATTAACTAATTGATTTAGTAACTTGACTAATGATTTAATTTCGTGCTCTAAAATAACAACATTTAGAGTCAGAAATACTTCACAACCGTATTCATGAGCTAATCGCAATACGCCATTTAGCTCATCAAATGAAAGATTGGATGCACGATTACGGGCATTAAAAGCATCTAAGCCACAATAAACGGCATTTGCCCCTGCAACGATGGCCGCTTTAATCGCTTCAACATCACCACCTGGTGCCAATAGTTCAAGTTTTCTACTCATTATGAAATTGCTCGCTTCGTATTAGGTGTAATAATTTTTTGAGCGAGCATTCTACTCGTCTCACGCTTTTATTACCACTCATTAGGCTTTTATTGATCCAGATCATGAAGAAATAAGTGTGAAATCTAAGCTGTATTTCGCTAAAATAAGTTAAATCGCTTAATTTTTGAGTATTTAGCTATGACAGTACCTATTCTTTACTCTCTTCGACAGTGCCCTTATGCAATGCGTTCTCGTTTGGGTATTTTGCATGCACATCAAACTGTGGTGCTGCGTGATATTGATATGAAAAATAAACCTGAAGAAATGTTATTGATTTCGCCGAAAGGTACTGTTCCTGTATTGCAGTTAAGTGATGGTAACATAATCGACGAAAGTATTGATGTGATGGTATGGGCGCTCACCCAATCAGATCCTAATAATTTGCTCTATTCACATGATAAGCAGAAACTCCCCCGAATGCTTGAGTTGATCCACCGAAGTGATCATGAGTTTGTTGATGCATTACAGAAATACCGAGCCGCTTCTCGTTATCACGATAGCAATGAAGAAGAATGCAGAGATCATTGTTGTGAATGGTTAATGGAAATCGAGCGCGCTTTAACTAAACATGCTTATATTATGGGAGAAACACCCAGTTTGGTGGATTACGCTATCTTACCTTTTATTCGTCAGTTTTCACGAGTCGATAAGAAATGGTACGGTCAATCAGCTCTCCCTTATTTAAGATCGTGGTTGGTGAATCATTATAATGATCCGACTTTCTCAAAAGCGATGTTTACACACCCAAAGTGGAAAAAAGGCGCAGATGACGTAATGTTTGGTGATTTTTGAAAATTGTTTAATACCCTATTTGGCCAGAATAAAGCAGCGAATGCTCCATATCTACAAAATGCTCATCTTCGCTAATGATCTTATATCCTAATCCTTGATAAAAACGAATGGCTTTAGGGTTATTTTTAAAAGAAGATAAACTCACTTTTCCAACGCGATCACTAAAATGGTGCTGATAGCATTTCATTACTGAGCTACCAACCCCTTTATTTTGATATTTTTTAAAAATAATAAACAGATGAACCTGTGCTTTACTTTGCTCAAGATGAGTACAAATTAACCCTAGACGCTCTCCACTAAACATCACCCAGTCAAACCATTCTCGAGGGTATGACTCTATAAATCGTTGCTGCTGAAAAGTTTCATCCCAACCGATTGAGTGTTCAATAAAGGAATGAAAGTACGTTTTATATATCCCAAATAGTGAGGGGTATTCACACAATGTGACTTTTTTAAACGTAATTCTTTCCATTAAAACATCCTATATTCTCGATCGTAGCTTCAACATACTACTAATAACGGTTTGGTTATAAGTTTATGGTGTCTTAATTGTAGACCATAAAGAGCAATTCTTTTTTAGTGTGCTTAAGCTCTTTATGCTCCTTTATCGATAATGTGTTTTATAGACCTAATTTTACTCATCTCTGTTGAGCCTTCATCTTCGTAACCAGAGATAGATAACCACTTGAAATCAACAGCTGTAACATAGCTGGTTAGCGGTAGCAATCCACCACGTTGCCGCTTGCATTAATAACTACTCTATCGGCAACGAATGATTACTTCCCCAATCCGCCCACGAGCCATCGTATAAAACAACGCTTTTATAACCTATAGATACAGCAGCTAACATCAAAATACATGCTGTTATGCCTGAACCGCAACTAAAGTAGATTTTCGTATCAACTGAAGGCACGCGTTCTTCAAAAATAGTTCGTAATGTCTCTTCATCTTGGTATGTATAGTTATCTAACAGCATAGAAAAAGGGAGGTTTTTAGAGCTTGGGATATGGCCACTCCGAACACCTTCACGTGGCTCTGGTGCTTTACCTAAATAACGCAGTTCTCCACGAGCATCTAAAATAGCAACATCGGTATTTATTACGCTAAGTACTTCGTCCGAGTCACACGCTAAGCCTTTCACCACTTTCGCAGTCGCATTACCTAATATCGATGTTGTTGTGTATTCTGATGCTGTCTCTCTTCCCTCTTTTATCCATTGAGGTAACCCACCATCCAGAACGTAAACATGTTCAAATCCCATTACCTTAAAGGTCCACCACGCTCTTGGTGCAGAATAGATACCTTGGTTATCGTATATAACAACCATTGAATCAGAATTAATGCCTAACTTCTGTATTGCCTGAGTAAACTGCTCTTTATTGGGAAGCGCATGGATTTGAGAAGAAGTATGATCACAAAAGTCGGCTTCTACATCCAATTTACGCGCTGTAGGTAGGCAAGAAAAAGTATCATAAACTAACGGCTCTTTACCTACGACATTCGCCATGTAGGCATCCACAATAACGAGATTCTCATCGTCAATATGCTGAGCTAACCATGTCGTTGTTACTAATGATTTAGCTACTACTGATTTAGTTTCAATTGAATTACTCATTATTCTGCCCTTAATTTAAATCGTGTTTTTTTGTTAATTAACATTCATCGTAAGTAATTTGCATCACATCAGGATAAATAAACTCATAACCCAATACCTTTTTAATTTTTTCATTACTGATGATCTTAAACGTTTGAGTGTCTGATTCGATAAACTCAGGTGTACTCACCCCTATTCGCTGAGTGGCTTGAGTATAAAACTCGCGTTTACTTGGGTGACTATCAGCACACGCATTAAATAAGTCGTTCCATTTTTCTTGTTTGATTATCTGTGTAATTAACTCAACGCAATCATCTTGATGGATCATATTTACTGGGGCATCAGGGTTACTTACAGAACGCCCACTTTTTTGAAAAAATCGCCCTGGATTTCGTTGATAGCCCACTAAACCACTAAAACGGATCACCGTTGTTGTAAATACCGATGATTGGAAAAATAACGATTCAATTTGAAATAACGCAGAAGATTCAGATGCCGCAATTTCTTCAGTAACCACTCCATTATTATCCGCATATACCGAGGTTGAGCTAACAAAAACCACATGCTTAATAGATGAAGACTCTAAGATACGGATCAAAGCACTAAAGCCTGTTTGATTCTTAGATGGGATCGCGATAACTAGAATATCTGAATCTAGAAATGCTCCCCATGATTGCTCTGTTATCTCACCATCGATATCCAATACAAATGGAGTGACTGATATAGCTTCCAAGGATTCTATTTTTTCTTTGCTGCGCACAGACCCTTTAACGGACAAACCATTGTTAACTAAATGTTTTGCTAGCGGTAAGCCGAGCCAACCACACCCTAATACACTGATTGATGTCATGACCTTTCCTTAGAATAACTTCAACTGACTTTCATCGGATAAAACCCATGCACTGTTGTGCGCTTCAAAGCCAATTTTTGGGTAATAACCTTCTGCTTGTGGTGCAGCTAATAATATTAACTTACAGTCAGGAGTGACTTCTTCTTTTGTCACTAGAATAAGGTACTTACCTACCCCCATTGATTGAATGCTCTCATCAACAGCGAGATCTGATAAATAGCAACAAAAATTAAAATCTGTTACTGAACGAGCAATACCAATGAGCTTGCCATCTCCCCATGCTGTAACAATCAAATTTGAGTTATCTAACATAGCTTGTATTTTTTCAATATTATCAATGGGGCGACGTACACCTAAAGAGGTTTTCTTTAGCAAAGTAATAAACTGCTCAGCACTAATCGGTTCATTGACTTTATAATCGATTTCCATGTTCTCTCCGTCTCAATATTGTTAATTCTTTAAAGACACAATAACAAGTTATTTAACAATATCTAGGGAAAGAACCAAACGATCTTCACCAATATCAAAATAGTCTTGCTCTTTTTGACTAAGTAAAAGCCATATGAACGATACAATTTATATGCAACTTTATTTTTTGGGCATACCGTTAATAATAATCTCTGATATGCTTTAGCATTTTTTATTACTGCTTCTAACAGTTTCTTACCTAGCCCTTTCCGTTGTGCTTACTTTTAACCACTAAAGTCCATGATCTTAACAATCAAATGCTTGTCGTATAAAAAAACAGGGGAACCGTGGGAACCAAAAATCTCTACTTCAATGTGATAAATAAAACCGAAATCATCTTTATTCGTTTGAACATCTCATAACATTAATCTCTTCTGATTAACTAATGATAAATCACATTATTACTGAAATTATTCTTGTAACTTATAGTCTTTGATACAAGTCGCATAGTTCAAATCACTTCGCATATCTATATAACCAAACGGTTTAAAAG
>JAAGZR010000005.1 GCA_024206155.1 Aliivibrio sp. | reverse complement strand
AGCTCTAGTGTTTCAAATAGGCTTTGTAATAAAGCGTCTTTCCATACATCAGAACGCTCTTCCGATAGTTTTTCACAACTTAAATAACTCTCTTTAAGACTATTCAACTTGCCATCTAAAGCCGCAAGGTCTTGTACTAATACTTGTAATTTCTGTTGCTCAACATCATAAGTTTGCTCTGAGACTGACAGTTTCTCACTCACCATAAAGCGTGCTGTTTTGATCTCTTGTGTTCCAAACAACTCAATACGTTTTGCTTGTTGCTTCTCTAACTCAGTTGTTAATGCTGACATTT
This sequence comes from Aliivibrio sp., assembly GCA_024206155.1. GTDB lineage: Bacteria > Pseudomonadota > Gammaproteobacteria > Enterobacterales > Vibrionaceae > Aliivibrio. The sequence continues at coordinate 3,273 of JAAGZR010000005.1, read as the reverse complement.
CAGTTTGTGATTGTTGCTGTTGAGTGTTCAATTCAACCAATTGCTCGACTAAATGAGCGTGATCACTTTGTAGCGTTTGCTGCTGTTGAGTTTGCACTTGTTGCTGCGCGATTTTTTCCTGAATTTGTTGTAAGTCTTGCTCTTTTTGTTCAAACCAAGATGCAATTTCAGTTAACTCTGGTGCATTAAAGCCTGCTTGCTCAATTTCGGTGACCAACTGCTGCTTAAGTTCCGTTTGACGCAATTGCAGCTGTTCTCTTTTTTGATTGTTATCTTGTTGCTGTTGAAGCGCCGTTTGGTGTGATCGACGATCAAAGTTTAAAGCCGTAGTAACAGCGTCAAGACGATGCTGAACTTGTTGTAATTGGTTTTGTTGCACTCGAACCTTATCACCCGCTTGGCGTAATTGCTTTGCTTGCTCATTAAGCGTAGATAAAGAGGCTTCACACTCACTAATGAACTGATTAATCGAATCAGTATCACCTAAGGTTAGAGTGAGTTGCGTTGTTTCTAATAACGTAGACCATTGCTTTTGCGTGGATTCAATCGTTTGTTGCCACTGCACTGATTGAGATTGGTAATGATCTTGTTTTACTTTGAGCGAATCTAATTGTTCACGTACTGATTTACCTTGCTCGACAATCTCTACGCGTTTCTGCTCGGCTTCTTTTTTACGTTGTATTGTCGCGCTCAAATCAAGCAATTGAGCTTGTTCTAATAGTGGATGATGCGTTGAACCACACAACGGACAATCTTGATCTTTTGCTAATTCTGCTCGATATTTTGCTAACTCGCCTTCTTGCTCAATTAAGGTAGCTAAATCGATGACTTGCTGCTCTTGCTGCTTAAACTTAGTCGCCAGTTCAGTACGCTGCACATCCAATTTTTCAATGTCATTCGCTTGTGTTTTCTGCACAGTGGCAAGCATTTCTAGTTCTTTTTTCGCTCGTAAATACTCATTGTTAGTATGAGTAAATTCAACACGGTATTGATGACAAGTCGTTAGTGCAGTTATCTGCTCAGTCAGTTGTGCTTCTGACCCTTTATCTTGCCATTGTTGTAATTCAAGCTCTGCGCACTTCGTCGCTTCTATTTCGTTATTAACCATAATTTGAACTTTATTTAATTCTGCTTCTTTTTTGTTGATAGCATCAAGCAGAGTCTCTAGCGCTGCATTCGCTAAAGTCAATTGACTATCTAAAGAGGCAGTATCTTTATCTTGTTGTAAAATATGGCTAACTTGGTGCTTCCACTGACCTAAATAACGTTCAATTTTCAGATCAGCTTTATGCTCTTCAACATAGTTTGCTAATAAAGAGAGTTTCTCTGTTATGTCAGATAATGTTGCAGTTAGACCTTGTTGCTTTTTAGTACCGTCCTCAAGACGCGCAGTAAGATTTGCGATGTGGTGCTGCTTATCTTGAGCTTGTTGAGTCAGTTGAGCAATCGCAGTATCTAACGGTTGCACCGAATCATTAATTAAGTTTTCTAATGCTTTACTCTCACCCTTAATAGTATCAAGATCTTGTTTTATCTGTGTAACATGAGACTCAAGTGCTTTTTTATCACTAGCCTTATGTTGGTGAGTTTGCTCTGTCGTCTTTAATTCTTTAACCAACTCTTCAAAGCGAGTTTGCGCTTCTTGCCATAGTTGATATGGCGTACGTAGTTTTTCAGCAAGTTCACTTTGTGCTAAACGATATAATTGTTCGCTGGCTTGTTTTTCTTTATCTAATGCTAATTGATTATTATCAACCGCTTGCTGCCACTGGAGTTGGTTTTTCGCATCTGCAATCCACCACTCAACATGGGCTTGCCAATCTGCAAGTTGTGCCTGTTGTTGCTTTTGATTGGCTTGCAGTTCAGCTTGCTCATCGATTAACGCTTGCTTATCTTCTTCAGAAAGCAGCTCTACCCCTTCTGCTTTGGCTTTAAGCTCAGCTAATTTTTGCTTTGATGCGGTGTAATGCTCATGCACCTTCTCTGAGATCTGCCCGTAGATCTCAGTGCCTGTCAGCTCTTCTAATAAACCGGCACGATCATTAGCATCAGCATTTAAAAACGCTGCAAATTGACCTTGAGAAAGCATCATGGATTTTGTAAAACGAGAGAAATCTAAACCCGTAATCGAATTGATTAGCTCATCTTTCTTTTTGACTTGCGTTGCTAATACTTTCTCTGAATCGACTTCAGCAAGCTCTACGGTGGCTGATTGTAAGTTACCATCCACTTTGCCACGAGAACGACGTTGGCTCCAAAACGCACGATACGCTTTGCCTTTCACTTCAAATTCCACTTCCGCAGAACATTCCGCTGTACCACGCGTCATGATTTCATTGCTTGAGGTTGAAATACCACCAAGACGAGGCGTTTTATGATAAAGCGCTAAACAGATAGCATCTAAGATCGTCGTTTTACCCGCACCTGTTGGGCCAGTAATTGCAAACAGTCCGTTTTCAGCAAAAGGAGACGATGAGAAGTCAATTTTCCACTCACCTTTTAATGAGTTTAAATTTGAAAAACTTAGGCTTAAAATTCTCATGCATCACCTTCTTGTGAGTCGGTATCTTTGTGTTCTACTTCTGACAAAATCTGCTTGAATTTGGTCGTCATTCGTTCTGCGCGTTGCTGCTCTTTTTCTGTTTCAAACGTCTCTTGTTCTATACGTTTAGTAAACACATCAAAAGGCGTTAGCTCGGCTAACGTTTCGGTTTTTTCTTGCGCTAAAGTTTGTTCACTACGGTTTCTTGCACGACGCAGTTGCAACACTTCTACATTCAAATCTTGAGTTAATGTTTGAATGCGTTGTTGTAGATCAGACAAATAATCTTGAACTTCCACTTCAATGCATAGCCAAGTCGTATCTTCACACTCTTTAAATTGTGCTAACTCTTGCTCTATTGTCTCTAAATCGCCCTTTAATGCCTTCATTTGTTGAAACATAGGGATATTAATCGGTGTAATTTGAGTGACACTTGCTTTATCAAACTCTACCATCACCACTTGTTTTTGAGATTTAAGCTCATCAAAACTTAATGGAATTGGTGAGCCTGAATATCGAATATGATCAGATTTAGCCACCAATTGCGGGCGGTGAATATGACCAAGGGCAATGTAATCTGCTGGCGGGAAACCATCTGCGGCAAAGCCATCAAGCGTACCGATATAAATATCACGAACCGAGTCCGATTGTTTTACCCCTAGCGCGGTTAAATGGCCTGTTGCAATAATAGGGACTTCTACATTTAACTCTTTTCGTAACTCTAACGCTTT
>JAAGZR010000579.1 GCA_024206155.1 Aliivibrio sp. | reverse complement strand
TGAAGGGTTAACCAAGAGCAACTCAGATAAACATACTGAAATAAGCTCGGGACATGGGCGTATTGAAACAAGAACTTGCCAGCAGTTACTTATTGATAAAAGTTGGTTAGCCAAAACTTATCAGTGGTCTGGCTTAAAGAGCCTTATTAAAGTGACTTCAGAGGTGCACGATAAGTCGGCAGGTACAAATACATCAGAAACACGTTGGTACATTAGTTCGCTAGACTTAGATGCTGAGCAAGCGCTAAATGCGGTACGTAGTCATTGGCAAGTTGAAAGTATGCATTGGATGCTAGATATGACCTTTAGAGAAGATGAATCGAGAATACGTAAAAAGCAGGGGCCGCTTGTATTTAATGTAATGAGAAAGATAGCGATGGCACTATTTAAACAAGATACAACCAAGTCAGCGAGTATGGCGAGGAAAAAGAAAATGGCAGGGCTAGACGATGATTATCGCTCAACCTTGTTAGAATCTGCGATTAAAATGCGCTAGCCGTGAGGTACTTACCATTAAACGGTCGTTTTTTGAGATAATAATATTATTTATTTTTACTTGACCATAACGTAACGTCATAGATTTTAATGCTATTCGGAGGTAAGGCGTATGAGTTTCTATACAGTTGGAAAAGTAGCAAAAATGTCTGGGGTCAGTAAACGGACTCTTCACCATTATCACGATATAGGTTTACTAGTGCCGGAGGGATGCAGTGAGTCAGGCTATCGTTTATATAGCAGCCAAAACTTATTAGTTTTGCAACAAATATTGTTATATCGACAGTGTGGTATGCCTTTATCAGAGATAAAGCTATTAGTAACTAACTCTGCGGAAGAACATGTCGCTCTACTTACAAATCAGCAAGAAAGGTTGAATCAGCAGATAATCATGCATCAATCTCAGCTGCGGACTTTACAAAAAACGATCAACCGTCTCAAGGGGGACAATATGGCAATTACAGATAATGAGTTATACGAAGGTTTTGGCGAAAAAGCTGAAATTATTAGGCAAGAAGCGTTAGATAAATATGGGAGTGATGTCGAAAAAGTAGAAAAACATATTAAGTCAAAAGGCAGAGAGAATTGGATGGACTCAAAAAAAGAAGGTGAATTGATAGCAAAAGAGCTAAGCTTGCTGGTTAATTTAACTGCAGATGATGAGTCAGTCCAAAAATTAGTGATTCGACAGCTTAGGTGGCTTGAATCTTTCTATCCAGTTTCTCAGGAAAGGTTTCGTGGATTAGCTGACTTGTACGTTGATGATTCAAAGTTCAAAGACTTTTATGATAAACACGCAAATGGCACCGCTAAATTATTAAGTGAAGCTATGTTGTATTTTGCGGATATTAATGAGTGGAATCACACAAATCAAGATTAGAACATTTGCTTAATTACGATGGCGCTCTTTTATGCAAGGAGCGCCTTTACGCCAACTTTGGCATATTTTGAGTCTAAGGGTAATTTCGAGGGGATGTGCACTAAACCCCTCATACTTAACGGCATTATCAATACGCTCGACATTCATTGGCAGGAGCAAAATAATGATTAACTTAGCAACCATTGCCAATAAATATCAATCTATGTTTGAACAGCGCTACGGTAAAAAGCTACAAGCCAAACACTACCGTGCGCTCAAACAAATTATAGCCTGTCATACTCCTGCTGCAGGGGCCATGTTATACCATTGCGGTGATTGTCATGAAGATAAAACCCTATTACCCTCTTGCGGTCATCGTCATTGCCCGGCGTGCCAACATAAGTGCAACAGTCATTGGTTAGCGATGCAGCAACAAAAACTCTTGCCGCTTGATTACTACCTCACAACCTTTACCTTACCGGCACAGTTACGCCCCTTTGTTTGGGCTCATCAAAAGTGGGCGTATCAGGCCATGTTTATTGCAGCGAAAGAAACGCTAGATGAGTTCTTTAAAAACGATAAAAAACTCGGTGAGTGCAATGGCTTAGTCGCGGTATTGCATACACATTCTCGGGAGCTTGATTTTCATCCCCACATACATTTTATTGTGCCTGCAGGAGGCTTAAGTAAAAACAAAACGGGCTGGCTAACCAAAACAAGTAAATACCTTTTTGTTGCGGATAACTTAGCAAAAGTCTTTCGCGGTAAGTTTATAACGATGATGAAAGCTGCCTCGTACTACCTACCAAGCAAAACGCCTAGCGAATGGAATGCTGACTGTGAATATGTTGGTAAAGGTAATGAAGCCTTAACCTATCTAGCGAGATACCTGTATCGCGGCGTGATTAGTGAAAACAATATTCTCGCACTTGAGAACGATGAGGTCACTTTTCAGTACAAACCCAGCAAGAGTAAAACGTTTAAAAC